>NZ_JBSFLZ010000162.1:0-13946 GCF_053599315.1 Saccharopolyspora sp. NPDC000995 | reverse complement strand
GGAGAAGACCCTGCGCAAATTGGTCAAAGATCTGATGGCGGGCAGCCGGGAGGTGCGGGAACGGGTCCGCTACCAGTTGCGCGGCTCCTACAGCCACTACTACCGGCGGATGCTGGGCCCGGTGCTGGCCGCGTTGACCTTCCAGTGCAACAACACCACCCACCGGCCGGTCATGGACGCCATCGACCTGCTTGGTGGCTATGCCAGCGTGGACGCCAAGGTGAAGGTCTATGCCCCCGAGGCGACGGTGCCGATCGAGGGTGTGGTGCCCAAGCCGTGGCAGGACGCGGTCACCGACTCTCAAGGCCGGATCGAGCGTATCCCGTACGAACTGTGTGTGCTGATCACGTTGCGCGAGGCGCTGCGCCGGCGGGAGATCTGGGTGAAGGGCGCCGGCCGCTGGCGTGATCCCGAGGAGGACCTGCCGGAGAACTTCGTCGACAACCGCGACGTGCACTACGCCGCGTTGGGCAAGCCGTTGGACGCCACGGAGTTCGTTGATGACCTGAAACGGAGGCACCGGGCCGCGCTGGACCGGTTGAACACCGCGATGGCCAAGGGCACCACTGGCGGGGTGAAGATCAAAACCAAGAAGGGGCAGCCGTGGATCAGTGTGCCCCAACTGGAGAAGCTGCCCGAGCCGACCAACCTCGCCGCGCTCAAGGCCGAGGTGCAGCGCCGGTGGGGCACGATCGATCTGCTGGACATCTTGAAGAACACCGACTTCTTCACCGACTTCACGACTGAGTTCGTGTCGGTGGCCACCCGCGAGGCCCTGCCCAGGGACGTGCTGCGGCGGCGGTTGTTGAAGTGCCTGTTCGCGCTGGGCACGAACATGGGTATCCGGCAGATGGTGGCCACCGGCGA
The DNA here is from genome assembly GCF_053599315.1 of Saccharopolyspora sp. NPDC000995. Classification (NCBI taxonomy): domain Bacteria; kingdom Bacillati; phylum Actinomycetota; class Actinomycetes; order Pseudonocardiales; family Pseudonocardiaceae; genus Saccharopolyspora; species Saccharopolyspora sp. NPDC000995. The sequence goes on along the minus strand of NZ_JBSFLZ010000162.1, from coordinate 13,079 downwards.
ACACGAGGAGGACGAGGGTGCGCTGCGGCGGGTGCGGGCGAGCCACATCACGCGGGAGAACCTGCGGCGGGCGATCGTAAAGGTTGTCAATGCCACGTTCGCGGCCCGCGACCCGCGCTGGTGGGGCAAGGCGACCACCACCGCCAGCGATTCCAAGCGATTCGGGTCGTGGGACTCGAATGTCATGACCCGGTTCCACGCCCGCTACGGCTGGAACGGGATCATGATCTACTGGCATGTCGAAAAGGGCCGTGTGTGTATCTACTCGCAGGTCAAAAGCTGCTCGTCGTCCGAGGTCGCGGCCATGATCGAGGGCCTTCTACGGCACTGTACCGACGCGGAGATCGAGGCGAACTACACCGACACGCATGGCGCGTCGGTGGTCGGTTTCGCGTTCACCGAATTGCTCGGTTTCCGGTTGCTGCCCCGGTTCAAGAACATCGGCTCGATCAAGCTCTACAGCCCCGGCGACAACCCTGCGACCTGGAAGAACCTGGAGAAGGTGATCGTGAACCGCCCGATCGACTGGGACAAGATCACCCAGCAGTACGACCAGATGGTGAAGTACGCGACCGCGTTGCGCCTGGGTACGGCCGAAGCCGAGCAGATGCTGCGCCGGTTCACCAAGGGCGGTGGCCCGAAAAGCCCGACCTACCTGGCGATGGAAGAACTCGGGCGGGTGGTGCGCACCATCTTCGCTTGCGACTTTCTGGCCGAGGAGGCACTACGCCGGGAGATCCATTCCGGGTTGCAGGTGGTAGAGAACTGGAACTCGGCCAACGAGGTCGTCTTCTACGGCAAGGACGGCAAGCTCACCGGCTCCGACCGCGAACACGTCGAGGTGTCCATGCTGGCGCTGCACCTGTTGCAGAGTTGCCTGGTCTACATCAATACCCTTCTGCTGCAACGGGTTTTGGACGATCCGAAGTGGGCGAAGCGGCTCACCGAGGAGGATCGCCGAGCGTTGAACGCCCTGTTCTGGACACATGTCAACCCCTATGGCCGGTTCCAGCTCGACATGGACACCCGCCTCGACCTGGACCTCACCGCGTAGACGGCCCGACGATCCCGGCGACCTCGATGGAGGGCTCAACCGGGGTTGAGTAGCAGCGGTACAGCCGTTGGCGCTAAGCCAAGATCCGCAGGTCAACGGGCGTCGTCTACGGTTCCGACTCGTGCCCGTGGAGTTTCTGACCGATGAGCAGGCGGAGTCCTACGGGACGTTCACCCAGGAGCCGACCCGCCCGGAGCTGGAGCGGTTCTTCTTCCTCGACGACGAGGACCGGCGGCTGATCGGCAAACGCCGTGGTGATCATTCGCGCCTGGGCTTTTCCCTCCAGGTCTGCACCATGCGCTACGTCGGTCTGTTCCTCCAGGACCCGCTTGCGGTGCCGTGGCCGGTGGTGGCCTACCTCGCCGAGCAACTCGGCATAGCTGACCCGTCGTGCGTGAAGAAGTACAGCGAGCGGGAAAAGACTGCTTACGAGCATGCCTGGGAGATCCAGGAGGCGTTCGGCTACCACCCCTACGAAGACCAGGAGTGGGGCCGGAAGTTCCGGACGTTCCTTTACGGCCGGGCCTGGACGCACGCCGAGGGGCCGGTGGCGTTGTTCAACCACGCGGTCGCCTGGCTGCGCCGGCACCGGGTGCTGCTGCCCGGCGTGAGCGTGCTGGCCCGACAGGTCTCCGCCGCGCGCACCGCCGCCGAGGACCGGCTGCACTCCTCGGTCGCCCGTGCCGCCTACCGGGCGGACCCGGCATTGCCACCGGCGCTGGCCGGGCTGTTGGCGGTGCCCGAGGGCGTTCGGCGCTCGGAGCTGGAGCGGCTACGGCGGCCGCCGACCCGGTCGACGGGCACTGCGATGGCCAAGGCCCTGGACCGGGTCAACGAGATCTCCGGGTTCGGGCTGGGCCGGGTGAACCTCGCGCGGGTGCCGATCAACCGGTTGGCGACGTTGGCCCGCTACGGCATGGCCAGTAAGGCCGCCGCTCTGGAACGCACCCCGGAGCCACGGCGCACGGCGTTGGTGACCGCAGTGATGCGCAACCTGGAGGCCCAGGCGATCGACGACGCGCTGGACCTGTTCGCGTTGCTCATGGCCACCCGGCTGCTATCGCCGGCCAAGCGCGCCACCGACAAGGAGCGGCTGGCGAATCTGCCGCAGCTGGAGCGGGCCTCCCGAACGCTCAAGCGGGTCTCGGGCGTGCTGGTGCGGCTGCTGGAAGACGCTGACCGTGACCAGGTCGCACTGGACCCTCCGCTGGTGTGGCAGGTGCTAGCCGAGATCGCGCCCCGAGACAAGATCACGGCGGCGATGGCGGTGGTCGACACGCTCGTGCCCGATGACGACGGGTCAGCCGAGATCGCACTGCGCAAGGCGTTGACCAGCCGATACAACACCGTGCGCCCGTTCCTGGCGCTGCTGGGCGAGTCCCCGGCGCTGGCCGCTGCTCAAGGCGGGCGGCAGATCCTGGCCGCCGTGCGGACGCTGCCGCGGTTGGCCCGCCGCAAGGGCGCGTCGAAGTCGCCGTCGGTCAAGGACATCGACGCCGATCTGGTGCCCCGCTCGTGGAAGCCAGTGGTGTTCGCCAACCCCACGCTTCCGGCGGGCGCGGTGGACCGGGACGCCTACGTGGTGTGCGTGCTGGAGCAACTACACCGCGCCCTGCTGCGCCGCGACATCTACGCCACCCCGTCCAACCGGTGGGCCGACCCACGGGCCCGGCTGCTGGACGGTCCACGGTGGGACGCTGTGCGCCCGGATGTACTGGCCGGGCTGAGCCTGGACATGCCCGTCGAACAGCACCTCGGCGAGCTGACCCGAGGACTGGACGCGGCGTGGCGGCAGATGGCCGACCGGATGGCCGAGGCCGGGCCAGACGCCAAGGTCGAGGTCGTCGTGCCGCCCGAGGGCGGCCGGGCGCGGTTAAGCGTGGACAAGCTCGGCGCGGTCGGCGAGCCGGAATCGCTGACCTGGCTGAAGAAGACGACCGCGGCGATGCTGCCGCAGATCGACTTACCGGACCTGCTGTTCGAGGTGCACTCCTGGACCGGGTTCCTCGACGCCTTCACCCACGTCTCCGAGGGCGCCTCCCGGATGGCCGGGCTGCCGATCTCACTGGTGGCGCTGCTGGTCGCCGAGGCGTGCAACATCGGCCTGACCCCGGTGATCAACCCCCACCACCCGGAGCTGACCCGCACCCGTCTGTCGCATGTGGACCAGAACTACCTGCGCGGGGACACCATCGCCGCCGCCAACGCGCTGCTGATCTCCGCGCAGGGCAAGATTCCGCTGGCCCGCTGCTGGGGCGGCGGGCATCTGGCCTCGGTGGATGGGCTGCGGTTCGTGGTTCCGGCGCGCACGATCAACGCCGCCCCGTCGCCGAAGTACTTCGGCTTCAAACGAGGCTTCACCTGGCTCAACGCGGTCAACGACCAGGTCTCGGGGATCGGCGCGATGATTGTGCCCGGCACCCCGCGCGACAGCCTGTTCATCCTCGACACCCTGCTCAACCTCGACGGCGGGGTGAAGCCCGAGATGGTGGCGACCGACCACGCCTCGTATTCCGACATGGTGTTCGGGCTGTTCAAGATGCTGGGCTACCGGTTCTCCCCGCGCCTGCGGGACCTGTCCGACCAGCGGTTCTGGCGGGCGGAGACGCCCGGCGAGAAGGACGAGAAGGACGCCAAGCCGGCCGACTACGGGCCGCTCAACGCCATCGCCCGCAACAAGATCAACCTGGACAAGGTGGTCACCTGGTGGCCGGACATGCTGCGGGTGGCCGGGTCGCTGATCACCAACCAGGTCCGGGCCTATGACCTGCTGCGTGTGTTCGGCAGGGAGGGCCGCATGTCACCGCTGGGGCAGGCGTTCGCCGAGTACGGGCGCATCGACAAGACGATGCACCTGCTTGCGCTGTGTGATCCGGTGGACGACACCTACCGGCGGCGGATGAACCGGCAGCTCACGGTGCAGGAGTCCCGGCACCGGCTGGCGCGGGAGATCTGCCACGGCAAACGGGGCCAGATCATGCAGGCCTACCGCGAGGGCCAGGAGGACCAGCTCGCCAGTCTGGGCCTCGTGGTCAACGCGGTGGTGTTGTGGACGAGCCGCTATCTGGACGCGGCGGTCGCCGAACTGGAGGCCGCCGGGCACGTCATCGACGAGGCCGACAAGGCCCGGCTTTCGCCGCTGAAGGACAAGCACGTCAACTGCCTGGGCCGGTACGCGATCATCTCCTCCCAGCCCGCGCAGGGCCTGCGTCCGCTGCGCGACCCGGCCAGCGTGGAGGAGACCGACATCGACCTCTGACCGGTGTGACGACCAGATTCGCCCCGCATCCCGAGTCCGGTTGTCAGTGTTCGGTTGCCGCCGCGAGCAGGTCGGCGGGCAGCAGTACACGCCCAGCCGACCGCGACCGGGCACCGGATGGTCGAACAGCACCTGGCCGGCCAGTACCCAATGTGAGGTTTACAGGTCTTCGGCCCAGCCGGCAGCGATGTCCTCGGGTGGGTTGGTGTACAGCTTCAGGTACCGGTCGTTGGCGTGGCCGAGGCGGCGTTCGAGTTCGGCGCGGTTGTGCCCGGAGGCGGCGGAGAGCCGGTAGGCGAAGGTGTGGCGGGCATCGTGGGGGCGCAGCACGCCGAGCTTGCGGTCCGCCCCATCGACCTCCAGGTCGTGGATGCGACCTACCTCGCCGATGACGGTGTTGATGGTGCGCGGCGACAGCCGGCCTCCGGGGCGGCGGGTCGCGATCGAGGCCGCTGCCAGGAATATCGCCAGCGAGTCCGGGTCGGTGTCGCTGGGGCGTTCGTGGTCGAGATAGTCGGCCAGGGCCAGGCGGGCGTCCAGTCCCAGGAATACCGTGCGCTGGGTGCGGCCCTTGCCTCGTACCCCTACCAGGCGGGCTTTCTTGACTCGCCGCAGCTCGACCGGGTCCCGCGGGTGCAACTGCGCGATGTCGAGGTTGACGAGTTCGGTGCGGCGCAGGCCGGTGCCAAACAGCACGTGGGTGATCGCCCTGTCCCGCAAGGGCCGGGCGTGCCGGTGCGCGCTGGGTGGGGTCGGCGCGCCTTGGTGGCGGCGGCCCTTGAGCCGGTGGAAGGTATCGAGCCGGTCGAGCACGTTCTTCATGGTGCGGACCTGCGCCTCTGACAGCGCCCGCGGCTCGGGTGCGGGCAGCGGCAGCAACTCGGCTCCTTTGGCGGGGTCGCCGTGCGGCAACAGCGCGGATTCTGCGTGGGCGGCGGTCCAGGTGAAGAACGCGGACAGGTGCGCGAGGTGGTTGTTGACCGTGGCCGGTGCCATCAGTTGCTGCCGGCCCTCGGCGAGTTGCCGGACGACGGTGGCGGCCAGGTGTTCCCGCCACAGCGTGACCTCGCGGCTGGTGACCGCCGCGATCCGGTCGTGTCCGAAGCCTTCGGCGAACCAGTCCCGGAAGCGGGCAAGATGCCGGGCGATCTTCCCGGCCACCTCGGCTGAGCGGACCCCGCGCACCGCAGCGGTCAGGTACGCCTCGATCCAGAACGCGACAGTCTCGGAACTGGTAACGGGCACGCCGAGCACGGTTAGCGTCTTTCGTGAAGCGAACTCGCGGGGATCCTGGGCGACGTTGGTCGAGGACGCGGTGGCGGACATAGCGGATTCCCTTCACAGAAGGGTCATTTCCTGAAACGATCTTCTCCAGGGTAGGTGCCAGCCGGGCCGCCGGTCCACAGCCGGGCCAGCGGCGGCCACGGCCAGCAGGGGGAAGGGGACGGGCGATGGACTTGCAGATCCGCATTGAGGGCGGGGCGGTCGACGACTACGTCGCGCTGGCCGGCTGGCTGAACGGCAACCGCGATTTCCGCGGCCGGGTCCGCCAGGAGCCCGGCCCGCCCACGGACGGGACGCTGGGCGGGGAATGGATCGAGGTGCTCACGGTCGCCGTCGGTTCCGGCGGGCTCGGCGTCGCCCTGACCAACTCGCTGAACAAATGGCTGGAGAACCGCCGTGCCGGCCTCGTCGCCAAGGTCACCGTCACCTCGAAACGCCGCACCGTGAAACTGCGCGCCCGCGACGCCAACGCCGAGGCGGTGCAGTTGCTCGGCGAGATCCTGCGTGACGCCGATGAACGGTGACCCGCGCATCCCCGACGGCTCCCGCGCGATCCTCATCGGCGTCCCCCACTACCAAGACGACAAGTACCGGTCGTACACCGCCGTCGGCAACAGCGTCGATGGCATGTACCACCTGCTGGTCGAATCGGGTCTGTGCGGGTGGCGCGAGGAACAAGTCGAAAAGATCATCAACCCCGCCAACGCCGGTCAGCTCATGGGCCGGCTACGCCAACTGGCGGCCGAGACCACCGGGGTGCTGCTGCTGTACTTCGTCGGCCACGGCCAGCCCAGCGAGCACACCGGCGAGCTGTGCCTGGCCATCGCCGACACCGACCACGCCAACCCCGATGCGACCGGCCTGGAGTACGCCAAGATCAAGAGGACGCTGCACAGCGGCACACCGGCCGCCACCAAGATCGCGATCCTGGACTGCTGCTACTCCGGGCGCGCCATCGGGCTCGGCGCCGACGACGACGCCACGCAACTAGCGGACCTCAGTGACTGCACAGGCGCCTACACCCTTACCGCCGCCGACGAGCGCGCCCACGTACCCCCCGACGACGAGGGTCACCCGCGTACCGCTTTCACCGGCGAGCTGCTGGACCTGCTGACCCGTGACGGCGTCCCCGGCGGCCCGGACGGCTTGGCACTCGGGGCGATCTTCCCGCACCTGCGGCACCGGCTGGCAGCCAAGGGCCTGCCCCGCCCCAACCAGCGCAACGACGACACCGCTGCCGCATTCGTCTTCGCCCGCAACCACGCGACACCACTACCCGGCAAGCCTCCGATGGGGGCGGACCCGGCGCCGAGCGCCAGCACGTTAGGTGGGGCAGCGCCACGCCAAAACGCTGACGTCCCGTCTCTTACCGCCAGCGAGCGCGCCGCCCGATACCGCGCCCAATTCAGGGTCGCCCCACCGACAGGGCGGCGCTCCGCCGGTACCCGACCGCCAACCGGCCCACGTGCCCGCCGACGGATCCTGGCCGCTGTGCTGACAGCGGCCGTCGTGCTGGCTGTGGCCGCGGGCTGGGTGATGTGGCCCCAGCTGGAGCGCATCCTCGGCGTCGCCCTGCCCGGCCTCACTCCCGCCGGGCAGATGACCGCCCCCACCGGCGTGGACACGGCCCTGTTCAGCCACGACGGCCGCACTCTCGCCACAGCGGGGGTCGACGGCACGGTGCTGCTGTGGGACACCGCCAGCCACCAGCGGGTCGGCCAGCCCATCGGCCCCATCGCCGCCAACTCTCGCCCAGGCATCGCATTCAGCGCCGATGACCGCACCCTGAGAACCGTCAGCTGCGACGCGGGCCAGGACCAGGACCAGGACCAGGAGAAGTGCGTCACCGCCAGACTGTGGGACACCACCAGCGGTCAGCAGACCCGAACACCCATCGTCATCACCCGGACGAATACCAGTTCGCCGCTTTGGGTGCTGAGCCCTGACGGTCGCACCCTGGCAACCGGCGATTCGACTCACTGCACCGCGTGGGATCTCGATGGCGGCCGGAAAACCGATTTGGCTGAGGATGCGAACCCTGTCGGAGAGGCGGCCGCGTTCAGCTCCGACGCCCACAGCGCCATTTGCGGGTACGTCACCACGGTTTGGGTGGCGGACACGCTCAGTGGACGCACGATCGCATCCTTCACCCTCGAACACGGCAGCACCATCGAACGCCTTGCGCTCAGCCCTGACAACCGGACCTTCGCCGTCGCCCTCAGCAATAACACCGTGCAGTTGTGGGACATCGCCTCCGGCCAGCAGACTGGCTCCAGCCTCACCGGCCTCACCAAGCCGGCGATCGCCCTCGTGATCAGCCCCAACGGGCGTGCCCTGGCCGCAGCGGGTGGCGACGGCACAGCAGTGGTGTGGGACACCGCCAGCCAACGACAGTTCGGCGACCCGCTCACCGGCGTCAACGCGATCGCCTTCAGCCCCGACGACCAGACCCTTGTCACCGGGGGCCTCGACCACGCCATCCGGCTATGGACCCTGCCCCCCAGATAGACCCAGCAGCACATCTACAAGTGACCACACCACGGTGAACTGCAAGCTGGGCTGGACTCCTCATCACCATAGTTCACCCCAGCCTGACCATCCTGGAATTTGGCCAGCCGACTATCCAGGCCGCGAACCCGGCGCCGACGCCGGTGTGATGACCCGGCTGGTGCATGGACAGGCGTCGAGGTCGACGCGGCGGTGGGCATGCCCACCCCGTGACCGGCGGCCGGGGCGGGCACAGGTACATGAGCTCGACTTTCCGCCCGTCCTTGCCGCTTTGGAGGCGACCACAGGTGGGGCCGAGAGAGACCGGCAAAGACAAGGAGGTGCTGCGGGTGCTGCGCCGAACCTTCGAGCACCACTTCCGGCCCCGGGAGATCGCCCTCCCGGAGCGCTACGCCCAGATCGCAGCCAACGCCCTGGGCGAGGCGGGCCTGCTGCCCGACTGACCGGCGGCATGTGGCGGGCGGAGAGCCTCCCCGGAGAAAGCGGCCCCGCCACGACCGGGCCCGCCGGCGGCCAGGACATGAATACATACAGCCCGCTGACCTGCGGATCTTGGCTTAGCGCCAACGGCTGTACCGCTGCTACTCAACCCCGTAGTGGCGTGGATGTGTCACCTGATGAGCTGCGGGGAACGGCTGCGAGCGTTCGTCGCTGAGCAGCAGCGCCTGGTTGAGCAAGGCGATCAGCGGGCCGACGATGCCGAGCAAGTACGGCTGGTTGCCGGCAATCGGTGCAGGCCGCCTGGGGCTACATCCGCGACGTGCTGCACGCAGTCCTCGGTGACTATTTCCCTCCCAGCCGCGAGCGAGTCGAAGTGGCCGCGCCCGACCCAGAACAGACATTGCCGCCGGATGCGGTGCGCAACCTCACCGAGGCCGACTACGCCGATTTCGCCCGTCTCAAAGGAAATGCCGCCCACCTGATGGCCGACGTGCTCTATTTGGGACAGATCGTCGTTGGGGCCAACGGCAATGACTGGCCGCACCCTGAAACCGCCCAGGTCTGCCTGCGCGCCGCTTCCCACGCTGCGGTGAACCAGCAGATGGACGACGAGCTCGGTGGCCTTCTCGGCCGCGACGACGAGCAAGGCGACGCCTGACGGCAGGACGGCCGTCAGCATCCTGGGTCCAGCCGCCGGCGGATCTCGCGGCGTTCGGCTTCTTCACGCGCGAGCGCCTGGCGGTGGATCTCGGGGTCGCGGTGGGACTCAATGGCTTCAGCCGAACCAACAGCGTCAGCAAGTGCTGCTCGTGCTGGGTTCTGCCGCGAGCCCACGTGATCTCGTCTTGTGTGGGTGTGAACGCCTCGGCCAGCTCGCGCAGCGACACCGCGCGCTTGAAGCGCGGGTAAGTCGTGCGATCGATCGACGCCAAACCCGACACTCCAACAAGATCAACTACTCGGGCCCGAAACACCTTAGCCAGGCTGCCGGTTACCGCCCAGAGTCCCCGGCCAGCGGTCACGGACGCCACTTCGCATCTGATGCGAAGATTTCGCATCCAATGGGAACGACGCGTCGTAGGTCGAGGGACGAAGTTGTCCATTGACCCTGCGAGCTGACGAACTGAGCCAAGAGCGCCCCTCGAACATCTGATTTACGTTCGCCGCGGCCCGTTTCTGGCGTATTCGGTTCCCCACCCCTTTATCAGCCTGACGCTGTGGCAATTCACGCCAGATATGACCTGCACAGGTGGCGTATTGCACTGTTCGGCAAACAGCGGTTGCCCGCGCCTGGAACACTTCGTGCAGCGCACCAGATCCGGAACGGGAAGGGCCGACGAGGCACAGCCTGTCGGCTGGCAGAGGCCGTGCGCCACAGTGAAGGGACGCTCATGGCTACCGACGAGAGCACCAGCACGCCGAACGGCGAAGTCCAGGAGGCCGAGCCGGGCACCGTTGACGACTCCGCCGGCCTTCCCGAGGGGATGGCCGCACCCTCGGCCGATGCCCGGGCGGCGGGAGCGCAGGCCCAGGAGGAGCTGAAGGCGCTCGGGATGGACGTGTGGGTCGAAACGAAGTGGTGGGGCTTCCAGGTCCACATGAACCCGGAGGCCGCCGAGCAGATCGCGGACATCGAGGAGTACGTCGCCAAGATCGTCGGTGCGGCCATTCCCAAGATCGGCAAGATCGTCGCCAAGATCATGAAGCTCCACGCCAAGGCGATCAAGTTCGCGAACAGCCTCGGGTCGTACGGCGTCAAGTGCTCGTCGCCCTGGATCGCGCCGAGCTGGCTCATCCCGACCCCCAGGAGCGCCCCGCAGCAGGACACCAACCTGTGGTGGACAGTGTTCGAGCCCTCGGTGGGATGGAACGAGGACGAGAAGTTCCCTTCCCATCACAGCGGTTCCAACCCGGCACTCGCCGAGTTCAACGGCCGCCTGTACCTGGTGCACCGCGGAAGCGGCGGCTCGGACAACCAGCTTTGGTGGGCGCTCTACGACCCGGAGACCGGGTGGGGCGAAGACCAGAGGTTCCCCGGGCACGCCAGCAGCGCCGGCCCCGCGCTCGCGGTGTTCGGCGGCAAGCTCCACTGCGTGCACAAGGGCGTCGACACCTATCTGTGGCACACCACGTTCAACGGCACTTCCTGGTCTACCGACACCAAGCTCCCCAATCACGCCAGCTCGGTCGGCCCCGCGCTCGCGGTGTTCGGCGGCAAGCTCCACCTCGTCCACCGCGGCGGCGGCACCGACAGCAATTTGTGGCACGCCACGTTCAACGGCAGCACCTGGTCCGCCGACACCAAGCTCCCCGCCCACTCCACGGCCTCCAATCCGGCGCTCGCGGTGTTCGGCGGCAAGCTCCACCTCGTCCATCGCGGCGCCAGCAGCGACACCGCCCTGTGGCACTCCACGTTCAACGGCAGCACCTGGTCTACCGACACCAAGCTCCCCTCCCACTTCAGCCTGGAGGGACCTGGCCTGGCGGTGTTCGACGGCAAGCTCTACCTCGTCCACCGCGGCTCCGGCAGCGGTGACCAGCACCTGTGGTGGAGCAGCTACAACGGCAGCAACTGGTCCCAGGACACACGGTTCCCCAACCACAACAGTGGCGCCGGCCCAGCCGTGATCGCCTACCGGGATGCCAACGGCGACCACAGCCAGCTTCTGGTCGTCCACCGTGGCTATGGCCTACGCGCCGCCGGGACCGACAGCGCCGAGGTCGAAGCCCGGATCGCCGCCGAGGAGAACGCCTCCACCAGCTGACCGCCACCACCAGCCGTCCTCCCCACAGGGCAGGCCACGTGATCGCGGCCTGCAGCACGTGATCTAGGTCACGGCTTGCCTGCACGACACGTGGCCCACTCCCGACCATCGGGAGTGGGCCACAGTGGCGTGCGGGCACCGAGTCGGACGGGATGCTTCCACGCCGGTTACGGTGAGCGTGATGGGCTAGGACGCGGCTAGGACGCGGGGTTCCGTCCGTTCTCGGCGGGCTGACGATCAGCAGGCCTGCTCAGTCGCTGTACCCGCTAGCTGCACGGCTTGGCGGCGGCCAGGTTCCGAGCCCGGCCCGGCGTACGAGGTGCTGTCAGGTGCCGCGGCTGGTCGCCTGGCGTGCGGCGCTTCGGGGGAACCGGGCCCTTGCAGGTTGTGCGAGAGCAGCTGGCTCAGCGTCTCGTCGATGTTCATCCACCGGTGTTCGTCACCGGGTGCGACCGCGTCGTATCGTGCGCGCTGGTGCTATGCAGCTTCGATCGCGGCGGCCTCGATGTCCGCGGCTTCGTCGAGCGCCTCGGTCAGGAGGGCCTTCGGGGAGGATCGGACCGGATTTTGGCGCTACGCGAGAAGGGCTTGCATTCGGTACCTAGGTACCGCAGCCAGGGGCAGGGCATGTACGTGATAATAGACCATTATCCGATAGCCTGATCCACAACGTCGATCGGCGACCAGCGGCGACGTCGCACTGCCGATGACGCGACTCGTGCACGTTATCCGGTAGGTCGATCGGGAAGGGGCGGATCATGGTGGCGACGGTGACCAAGCTGAAGACGGCACGGCGCGCAGCCGGTAGCGTCGTCGGACCGAGTGTCCGCGCCGCCATCGACGCCTTCCTCGACACCCCGAAGATCAAGGGCAACCCGAACACCCTGCGCGCCTACACCAACGTGCTCGACCGCACCGCCGATCAACTCGACGCCGACCGCGCCCTGGCTGACATCGCCGACGCGGAGATCGGTAACGCGCTCACCGAACTGTGGGGCGAGGCGAAACCGGCCACGTGGAACCGCAACCGCGCCGCAGTCGGCTCCTGGCTGGCCTGGTGCGCTGACAAGCAGAACTGGGCCAGCCCCGCACTGCCCGGCTCGGCGGAGCGGCAGCGCGAGAACAACGATGACACCAAAGCCGTCGCCCGCTCCCGGATCGATCGGCTCTGCCGGCGCCGCGACGTGCCGCTGCGCGAGAAGACGCTGTGGCGGATGCTCTACGAGTCCGCCAGCCGCGCCAACGCCGTGCTCGCCCTGAACATCGAGGACTTAGACCTGCGCAACAAACAGGCCAAGATCATTGCCAAGGGCGGCGACACGATGTGGATCACCTGGGGCACCGACACCGCGCACCTGCTGCCCCGTCTGATCGCTGGCCGCGAACATGGCCCGCTGTTCCTCTCCGAGCACCGGCCCGGTCGGCACCGCCAAGCCACCACCGACCCCAGGGACATCTGCCCGGAGACGGGCCGTGCCCGGCTCGGCTACGACCGCGCCCGCGTCCTGCTCGCCCACCACGGCAACGGGCTACGACTGCACCAGCTCCGCCACTCCTCGGCTACACACCTCGGCGATGCCAACGTCTCCGCCAACGTCATCATGGCCAAGACCGGCCACAAGAGTTTGCGCAGCGTCCAGCGTTACGTCAAACCTGGCCTCGCTGCCGTCCACGAGGCCACCGAGACATTGTCCAGCCCCCGCCGAAAGGGCTGACCAGCTACAACGCCCCAGTTGGCACCTGGCCGTAGCTTCAGGAGTTCTGGGCC
>NZ_JBSFLZ010000161.1:0-13950 GCF_053599315.1 Saccharopolyspora sp. NPDC000995 | reverse complement strand
AACACACCCTCATCCGCATCCGTCATATCCTCACCGGTCAACACCTGAAAAAGCCGCCTCACCCCCTCCGACACCATGATCGACGAAAACATCACGACCACCCAACCCCAGCACCGCCAGAACCCAGAACACCATCAACAGCAACCGAAATCAGGCCTTCCACCGCACTAGATGCCCACACCATGACCAACCGGGGCGGTAACACACCACAACCCAGCGACCGGGCGAGGACAACCATCCGGCACCCGCACCACAACACACCACCTACGAACAATCGTCCCCCGGTGACAGGGCGAGCCCTTGAGCATGATTTGTGCTGGGGGCCCAACAATTGCCGGGTGCAGAAGTCCTCACAGTCGGCGAGCAAGCAGGCCCGTGAGAACAGAACCGGAGCTTCTGAGCGAGATCTCCAGGCTCTGCGGGAACACCGGTCGCGGGCCGCGGAAATGCTCGATCCCGGCGAGCGGCAGGTTGATGTGGCCGTGGCCTCGATCGTCTCCCAGCAATGACAACTACCTGCGCGCCGCATGGCCGAACCCCGGTGCTGCTGCACCAACTTTCCCCGACTCGCATCGCGATGTCGGCTGCACCGGCTTACCGGCCAACCGGCACCCAGGCCACACAGGTGCTCCAACCCAAACACTGCAGCGACAACACCGAATCGCTGATCAAGTCCCTCCCCGACCAGCACGACCAACTCGACGGAGATCCGGTCACGCCGATTTGGGGCGGGCTGTCCACCCATCAGCCCAAGGCCATCAATGCCTGGATGATCACCAGACGGCATTGGGCTGTCGTGGCACGACTTCCCGCATACGCACCCGAGCCCAGCCCGGTCGAACCCGCCTGGGACAACGTCAAAGCAACCCAACCGGCTAACTTCTGCCCCAACACCATCGACTAGGCCCACCGCTACACGGAGGCCGGCCTGGAAAGCATCAGCAACAGTTACCAACTGTGCTTCCCTTTCCTTGACCGCACCGGACTCCCCCTACTAACCAAGACCACGCAAACAATGAAAGATTGTTAACACACGTAACAATCATGCAATGGCTCTTGGATGCCGCATAACAAGAACACACAGCGCCGCTTGTTAACCAGACAGCATCGCGCGTATCACTGGTCACCCAACGTCACCTTGCTGGCGTGGAACAGCCCTGTGCCGTGGCCGTGAAACACGACGACTCCACCGCGGTACCGCAGATCGCCGAAGGCAGTCGTGACCGATGCCCGCGTCAGGGAGAGCTCGGATGCGCAACTGCGCTCGCTGGGACGGTCAGCGAGCAGCCTCGTGATGACCCGATCATCCACCGCGCCATCGAGAACCCGTTCCACGTTGGACAAGCAACCTTCCAGATGTTTACGCAGCCAACAGACCTGCAACGAGGTGAAACCCGCGTTGACCCGGTCATTCTTCCGATCCAAGCTGGTCATCTGTCCACCCCCTGTCCGACCGAGGCAATAATTCCAGCATGACGGCGCAACAAGAGGCGCGAACACGAACAACGGCCGCGACTGCCCGAAAACCGACGGCCACTGCCCAAAAGTCCGTGACGGCAGACGCATTTCTCGGCACACTCAAACACGACATCGCTTTTCCATGTGCGGTTCCCGTCCGGGGGCCGTAGCAGGAACGGTGTTTCCGGCGTGTTCGGTTAGTAGGTTTCAGCGGCCGGCCAGCGGTCACTGAACGTGATGGCGAACGCGGCCTGCCCCGGTAGGGTCCAGGCTGCGGGTCACAAGATGCAGGCACTTCATGGCCACCTGCTCGGTCGGGAAGTGTCCGCGTGCCCGTACCGCGCGGCGGTATCGGGAGTGCAGAGATTCGATCGCGTTGGTCGAGCAGATCATTGTCCTGATTTCGATGTCATAGTGGGTCTTCGAAGTTGCCCGGGCGGCGTGATCGCCGGTAACGGACCGTAGCCCGGGTGGGGCTGGAGACGAAAGACCCGTGGCTCTTTGTGATCATGGATGTTGTCGACACAACCTGATGTGAAGAACCACGGGCGTGAACAACGATACGACCTTGCTGCTCGGGCTGGACTGCCTGGCCGTCGATCATGCGGAACTGGATGCTGACGGCATACCGGTGGTGCATGTGATCACCGCTGATGAGCAGGCCAGATAGTGCCCGTCGTGTGGGCTGGCCTCCACCTCGGTCAAGGAAAGGGTGGCCCGTAGCGCTTCAGAAATCCTTCAGTGCTGCTGACCTGGGCGTTGTCCGTGGCCGGGCATGATCCGTCCCTGTGCTCGTACAGAGCGATCGACCTGCTCGCTACACGGACCTTCGCGTGGCTCGCTCTACCATGTCGGTCTACCGCAGCGAACAACGCCGAGATACTCATCTTGCGGCACGAGGTCACAGTGCCACGCAGACAGGTCACCGCGCCGAAGCCTGCCTGACCGGATCGGGCGCTGCCGGCCGCGCTGGCTCGGCTCCTGCCTCAGCGACTCCGCGGCCACCGGATTGTCTCACCACGCACCTTGCTCGCCTGGCATCGGCGCCTGGTCAAACAGAAGTGGACCCAGCCACCCCCACCAGGACGCCCGCCGGTACCCGACGAGCTCCGCGACCTGATCATTCGTTTGGCACCGACAACCCCCTGGGGGTTCCGACGCGTACCGCGAACTACGCCGGCTGGGATACAAATCAGCGCAGCCACCGTCCGCCGCGCCCTGCAAGCCACCAGGTTCCGTCCCAGACAACGTCGACTGACAGCGCGCCACAAATGGACCACGTTCCTCAAAGCCCAGGCAAACGGTCTTCTCGCCACGGACTTCTTTCACATCGACACCATCGGGCTGCAGCGGCTCTACGCCCTGTTCGTCATGGAGATCCGCACCCGCACCGTTCACATCCTCGGCGTCACCACCCACCCCACCGCCGCCTGGGCCACGCAACACGCCCGGCAGCTGCTGTGGCAGCCCGGCGACCGCGCCGCCACATGTACGTACCTCATCCGCGACCGCGACGCGAAGTTCACCGCCGCCTTCGACACAATCCTCGCCAGCAAAGGCATCGCGGTCACGAAGACCCCGCCGCGCAGCCCCAACTGCAACCCGCACGCGCAACGATTCACACGCTTTGTTCGCGAAGAGTGCACCAACCGAGTGCTAATCTTCGACAGAGGTCACGCGAAGAAGATCCGCCAGGAATACGCCTGCCACTTCAACACCCATCGGCCCCACCCAGCCCGCAACCAGCGGGCACCCCTCGACGACCCGAACGTCATACCCCTGCCGACAGATCGGATCGAACGCCGACAAGCCGTGGCGGGACTCATCAACGAGTACCGCCAAGCAGCCTGACGGCCCGACGAAACCCCAACTCACAACCAGCGAACCCTTTTTGAAGCACTACGGGCAGCCCCATACCCGCCCCATGTGCAGTGATCGGCACCACATTCGTATTCACCCAGATGGATCAATGCATGACCAAGATCAGCGCGACCTCATTTCAGGGCTCCAGATCCACAACTCCCAAAATTTGGCTCTCCTGACGTATGTGTGGGTTAAGTGCGCCCGGGGAGGGTGAGTGTTGGGCCGCCGAGGTTGAGCATGACGAGGGCGATCAGGGCCTGGGGCGTGTGGAACCCGAAGGCCATGCGGGTGAAGAGTCTGATCTTGGTGTTAGTGGACTCGATCAGGCCCTGAGACAGCCCGTGCTGCAGGCTGGCCTCGATGGACGCGCAAACCATGCGGCACTCAACGCTCTCCGTCACCGTCAACATCTATGGCCACCTCGCACGTCATACGGCACACCAAGCCGTCGACGCCATGGCCGCAACACTCAACGCCGCCCAAGCCCAAGCAGCCTGACCAAGAACAACACCCGGAAAGGACCTTGCGAGATGCGACCACATTGCGACCACAACAGGCCCAAAAACGAAACCTGACGCGCGACGAGTGGGTGTCGACGCACCCGACCACACCGGTTGATCTCAAGCAGCTGAATCAGCTCGGTAAGGGAGCGGCCCAGGAGTCCCTGACCCGCCTGCACGCGGCCGGCCTCCTCCGCCGGGTCACGACCCCCAAGCATCTGGATGTGTCAGGTGCATCTGACGTGCCTGGCCCTCAGTTCCACTGGTTGACACCGGCAGCACGGGCACGGTTGCAGGACGAACGCATCCTTGCGGCGGGGCCGGAGACCGCACTCGCCGATGCGATTCGGCTGCGACGCAACCATTCTCAGAACTACGAGGGAGACCGATGACCTTTCCTGAACCGAGCGGTCCGGGCTTCGGCGACGCGGGCGAACGCGACGTCGTGGGCCCCCGGGTTCTTGTCGGCGTCCAAATGATCAATATTTCACGGTTGTCGACTGATCCGGGTCAAGCGCAACGGCCGCAACGACATCGGCGCTCGTGGCATGACAGAGGCACTGTTCGGTGACCACGTCCGGTGTGTGTCGTTCCTGCCCACGTCCGTCCGTGCTACGAAGACGCCGAACCTGCTCGCGCAGCCACTCAACGAGATCGGGCCGCCGGATCGCATCTTCGACGCGATCGCCACCCTCACCGGCCTGGACCGAGAGCTTGACGAAGAACAAAAGCTCCGAGCGACCGAGCATGAGTTGGACCGCGACGCACGGGAAACGCGGAAGGCGATCGAAGTGTGGGAAGCCGACGCCGTGACCACGGAAGCGGCCATCGCCCGCCGCGAACACGCGGCTATGTGGACATGGTGCGCCCGTTTGTGGCTGGCCGGGTCATGGTCGATGGCCGGTTGGATCTGGCTGGGTTGACCGTTGGGGAGGTGACGCGGTTCGTCGTGGGTGCGTGCGTCGGCCGTCCTCGCGGGTCGGCGAAGTTGATGGTCACCGCACTGCGGTCGCTGCTGCGTTTCCTGCACGTCGAGGGCGTGACGGCTGGTTTGCTGGTTTCGGCGGTGCCGTCGGTGGCGTCGTGGCGATTGGCGAGTTTGCCGCGGGGCTTGGAGCCCGGGCAGGTGCGCGGTCTGCTGGACTCTTGTGTTTTCGGTTCCCAGCGCCTCACGGCGCACCAGCACCTCGTGGCGCACCGGAAAGTGGGCGAGAACCAGATCACGATGCCACGACCACCAGCGAGCGCCGGTGACGGTGTCCTGGATCTGGTCGATGACGGTGACGTCGGGGACCAGCTGGTAGCCAGGGCTGTCCGTTGAGGTGTCGATTGAGTTCTATCGGGCCGAATGCGCGAGACCGGGTCGGTGAAAGGATCTGCCATCTTCGGTGAGTTCGCTCGTGCAGACCTCCAGTTGAGCCGTCCCGTCGCCGATGCGCCTGGCGACGCATTGCGCGAGGTTTCCGAAGCCGGCGTCGGCGACGATCATGTCGCCGACAAGGTCCGCGGCCTGTCGATGGTGTCTCGCCCTGGGCAGATCTTGTTGTTTGGCCACGGTGTTCGGGTGGCCGGTCTCCGCGAAGACGGGATCGAGTCGCCTACGTGTGTTCCAGCTGACGGCGGATATCGAGCAGATGGTGTCGCAACTCGTGCAAAGTGTGCACTGCGAACCAGCGCAGAGATCTCACGGCGATATCGGGGTAGGGGACGCTCAGCGTGCGTTCCCAGTCTTCGGGCCCGAGCTGGTCAAGTCCGTGGGCGAACAACAGGGCCGCGTCGTGCAGCTGACGGGCGACATCGGCTGGTTGCTGATGGATATATCCGTCGTGTTCGACGCGCTCATCCCGCCCCATGGGCTCGGTGACCGGCGAGTCGCTGCGTCGCGCGGCAAGTAGCCGTTCTCGTTGGACAAGCAGCACATCGCGCATGTGACAGGCGTATTCGAGGGGAGACCAGAGCTGAGGCGTAGCGCGTCGTCGGAGCACAGCAGGGTCGGCGCTCAACAGTTCCGCATATTCAGCCACATAATGGCGGGCCAGCACGGACACTTGATCGGCCAATGCCAGATCGTATTCGTAATCGCAATCCTCACAGCGCAGCACATCCCGATAGTAACCCGAGCTGCGTGATCGCAGCGGTGGGCCAGGTTGAACTGGCGTCAACGGACCCCGAACGCTGTTGCGCCTGCGGTTTTAGGTGCAGGGGCGAGGGCATGGCAGTGCGGCAGGGGCCGTGTTCGCGCTCAGCGGTCAGCTCACTGAGACTTTCCGCGTAACGGGTTGTCGCGCTGAGTGATCAGGTTGTTCGGGCGTGGTCGATGTGGAGGAGGTCGAGGGCGGCTGCGACGATCGCGCCGATCCTCCAGGGGCACAGGCTGACGTTGCGCAGGGCGTTGAAGGTGGTCTTGAGCAGGGAGTTGCCGCGTTCCCCGACCGCACGTTTTCGGTTGTGGGCCTTGTTGTGATCCTTCTGCTGTCCGGTGAGTTCGCGGCCCTGGGTTTTCTTGAAAGCCACGGTGATGGTGCTGGCCTCTCCCGCGTAACCCAGATCGCCTAGCACGGGCAAGTCTGCGTCGTTCCAGGCGGCCGGTGCGGGCAGGGTCTTCGGTGTGTGTGC
Source organism: Saccharopolyspora sp. NPDC000995 (assembly GCF_053599315.1). NCBI lineage: Bacteria > Bacillati > Actinomycetota > Actinomycetes > Pseudonocardiales > Pseudonocardiaceae > Saccharopolyspora > Saccharopolyspora sp. NPDC000995. The sequence continues at coordinate 7,513 of NZ_JBSFLZ010000161.1, read as the reverse complement.
GCAGCGCGGTGATGCCGTGCTCGCGGCCGGGACGTACCTGGGAGGTCCAGAGCGGTCAGCCGTCGGGCGCGGTGACGACCTGGATATTCCCACCGTGGTTGGCGTACTTGCCCGACCACCACAGATCCACCACCGCGGTGAGACCTGGAGTGCGGCAGCGGTCGGTTTCGATCAGCGTCCCGTCGATGCTGATATGACTATGTCCGGCCATTTTCGCCGCGGGGATAGGTGCCGCGCAATGATTTCCTGTCCACGGCAACCACCTCAGGCGCGGCGTCGTCCTCGCCGGCCGAGTGTGCACGCAGCCAGACGCTGATCGCCGAATCCAGGTTGTCGCCGTCCAGCCGGGTCAGCACCCGCCGGATCGTGGCCTCGTCGGGCACCCGGAATCCACCTGTGCGCGGCTGGCGGCGCACGCCCAACAGGGAGAGAACCCACTGTGGTGCGTCAGCGGCCCATTCGGCGATCGCGGTGAACGATCGAGCCCCGGCGGCCACCGCCACCGCCGCGATACCCAGGATCGATACCAGCGAGTGCCGCACGCCCCGCCGATGCCGCGGATCATCCACGTCGGCAAAGCATCTCCGCAGATCAGCCACCTCGTCAACGGCCAGTTTCCGGTCAGCATCACCGCCCGGAAAGCGGGGCCAGACGATCGAGAACACGAGGACTCGGGCAGGATAGGTCAGCGGGCACGGCACTCTCACATGATCATGGGACGTAGATACTCACATGATCAACAAGAGCCGCGCCCGTCCTTCATCCGGGGCGAAACGACTTTGCCGGAACCCGTGCCCAGAGCGATGCAGGGGTTGGGACAATGACTGTCGGGTTTCAGTTCACAGAGTAGGGGCAGGCATGCCACAGATCACGGTCCAGTACCCGGCGGCACTGGCGGTGGGATTCGACAGGCGAGGGTTTGCCTTAGCCGTGCACGCTGCGGCTTCTGACCTGATCAGTAGTGCCCTGGAGGGATTCAAGACCCGGTTCCTCGTCCTCGACGAGACCGTTGTCGGCGACGGAAACCCCAACTACCACATGCTTCATGCAATCGTCGAGATCCTGCCAGGCCGTCCCGAGGAGCTGAAGACCCGATTGGGCAAGCTGGTACTGGGCCTGCTCGAGGCGCATCTCACGATCCCCAGCGCGTACTCCGTCCAGGTAACCACCGAGATTCGAGAGCTGCACGGGTATCACCAGCGCGTTCTTCCCTGAACTCGGTCGTGCCATGGAGCTTTGCGGCCGGGGCCAGTGTGGTTAGGCCTCGACGGCGGGGCGGTCGAGCGCGATGTCTTCTAGCTTCTCTGGACCGAACGGGTCGATGCGCGACTCACCCGAACGAACAGGAGCGCTTTTGACGCAAAAAGAATGCGCGAAAGGGCAAGTACGAAACCCTCGAGCCCATTGCCTTGAGGCAGGGTCACGGCTTAAGTTTTTCTAAAATTCGTTGACACACCATCATTCTCGCGCTAGATTCCCGAGAACGAAATTGAGATACCGGATCAAATGGTGAGACTACATGCCGCCGAAATCAATACTACCGGGGAGGGGCCCCGAAAGAGGCATGCTCAACCTGGCCTTGTTGCATCGAACAACACACACCTGGCACCCAATAGTTCTGATTTTCGGTCATTCTTTGGGTACGCCTGGAAACTGTCCGGTGGTTAGATAGCCCCCCTATTACGCATGCCACGCCCCCTGCGGGGGTGTGGTGTCGTATTGCCCGGCGCCGCGACTCGCAGCATCGTACGGCCTGAGACGTGGACAATCAGTATTGCTGCGACCTGTTTGCCGTTCCACGCGACATGCCGCTGTTCCGAGGTCGCATTGATCCGAGGAAACGGCACGGGCAGCCGCCGTTTCAAATCCTCATTGGATCGAGCTCTGGAGATACATTGAGTCACCGACGACTCCGGGATCGTGTGCAGGGTCTGCGGTCCGATCTGGCCCCGAACATCACAGGAGTGGCCGACGCGGGGTGTGATAATTCACTGGGGCGGATCATCTTCGCCGACAGACCGGCTGAGCCCGCCTTGGTCGACGGGGTCCCATGCCTGACCACTCACATGGCGAACGGGAGTGGCGTTCCCGTCGAGGAGGTCTGGCGAACCGACAGGCCCGTGCGCTCCGGCGCGTTGGGCAAGGCCGTCTTCTCGGATGACGGCGAGCACCTGTTCTACGCCGTACGTCTTGAACCGCAACCGGTCTACCGGGAGCGGGTACGCGAACTGTACGAGAACGCGCTGCGGTTCGCTTGGGAACGTGGCTACACCGACCTGGTACGCATGTGGAACATGATCGGCGACATCACCGGCCCGAACGCAGAAGGTGTCGAGATCTACCGCGACTTCTGCGTCGGCCGGGCCGAAGCGTTCGCCACCTGGGCAGCACAGTTCCCACAGTTGCCGGCCGCCACCGGAATCGGCACGCTCAGTCCGGGGATCGACCTCTGGTTCCTCGCCACGAAACGGGGCCGGACCGTCCACCTGGAAAATCCGCGGCAGACCCCGGCGTACCAGTACCCGTACCGGTACGGGCCGAAATCCCCGAGCTTCGCCCGCGCGACGTTCCTGCGGGGGCAGCAGACCGCCAGCCTGTTCGTGTCGGGCACGGCCAGCATCCTGGGTGAGGACACCGCGCACGTGCACGACATCGCGCGGCAGACCGTTGAGACCCTCCGCAACATCGATGTGCTCGTCGGTTGCGACAATCTGGGTCGGCACGGCGTGAACGGGTACGGGTACGCCGTGCGGGATCTCGACCAGGTCAAGGTCTACGTCCGCGATCCCGAGCACGTTGCCGCCGTCCGCGAAATCTGCGCGCAGGCGTTCCGCTCTGACTCCGAGATCGCTTACTTCAACGTCGACGTGTGCCGGCCCGACCTACTCGTGGAGATCGAAGGGGTGTGCCGATGAGTGCCATGCTCGCGCGCGGACGGGTCAGAGTCGCTGTCGTCGGCGCGGGCCCCAAGGGAACGATGATGGTGAACCGACTCTGCGCGTTCGCCGCGTCAAGCGCCGGCGCACTCGATCTCGAGATCGATGTGGTCGAACCGTTCGTTCCAGGTGCGGGCCGTGTGTGGCGCGTGGATCAGGCATGGTCGCTGCTCATGAACACCGTGGCCGCCGAAGCCACCGTGTTCCCGCCCGGCCCCTCGGGCCTGACCGGGCCCAGCGTCCACGATTGGGCGGTGATGGTGCGAGAAGGCCTGGTGGACGGGCTTCCGTCACGGTGCCGGGAGTTCGCGGCAGCCGTCGAGCCGCAAACCGCGGTTCCCCGCGCCTTCTATGGCGCGTACCTGGAGTGGGCGTTTCGGTTCCTCGTACGGCAGGCTCGAGAAGCGGCCCGGATAAGAGTTCACCGCGGGAGCGCCGTTTCGGTGGCCGATCTGTCCAATGGCCGCCAGCGACTGTTGGTGGACAACGGAATCGGTGCCCTCGACGTCGACGCGGTCGTGCTGACCCAAGGGCACTACGCGGTCGGCCTGGGGTTACCCGAACGTGTGAAAGCCAGTGCGGCACAAGAGCTGGGACTGATCTACATACCGCCGATGTGCGCGGCCGAGGCGGATCTGTCCGGCATCGCCGCAGGGGCACCGGTGATCCTCAACGGCCTGGGGCTCTCGTTCTACGACTACGTCACGTTGCTGACCACAGAACGCGGCGGACGCTTCCGGTTGGACGCCGGGCGTCTCCGCTATGAGCCGTCGGGAACCGAACCGGTGATCTATGCGGGTTCAGAGCGGGGCGTCCCCTACCCGGTGCGGGCGGATTTTTCGCCGACCGGAGATCAGCCCTACATTCCTCGCTTCCTCACCAAGGCAGCGGTCACGGCCCTACGCGAATCCACTCCCGGGGTCGGTGATTTCAAGCGGGACGTGTGGCCACTGCTGGCCAAGGAGTTGGGTTGGACGTTTTACACGGTGCAGTACGCGCGATTGCACGGCACAAGTGGGTTCGAGGCTTTCTCGGCACGATATGCCGCAGCATCATGGGATTCCTCGCGCATGCGCGATCTGATCGCCGAGTTCTTTCCCCAGCCGTGGATGCGTTGGGACTGGGAGCGCCACACTCGACCGGCCGCGGACAGGAGGTTTCGTGATCCAGCCGCATTCGGCGACTTCGCCACCGAGTACCACCGGTCAGTTCTGGACGAAGCCGCGGCGGGGGTCACGCGAAGTCCACACCGAGCTGTGACCGCGGCGCTACGGCGCTTGCGTGAGCTGGTGCGTCTCGCGGTTTGCCATCACGGTATCGCTGGATCGTCCTATCGCCGCGACATCGAGAACTGGTTCGACGGCCTGTCCAAATTCTTGGTTTGGGGTCCTCCTCCGGTGCGTGTGGAGGAGTTGCTCGCATTGCTCGACGCCGGGGTCGTGCGCCTGACGGGCCCCCAGACTCGAGTGGCGTTCGATCGCGACACCGCGGCCTTCACGGCCGAATCCGCGGTGGTGGACCAGTCCAGGGTTACCGCTCATGTTCTGATCGATGCCCGCTTGCCGTCAACCGATGTGCGCAATGCCACCGATCCCCTAGTCGCCTCCATGCTGGCGGCCGGAGACTGCCGCGCACATGTGATCAGCGATGCTGCTGCACCCCCGGGCTACCCGGTGGGCAGCCTGGACGTCACCGAGAACGTGTTCACGCTGGTGCGCTCGGATGGCCGGGCTCATCCTCGCCGTTTCGCCTATGGTGTGCCACTACGCGGAACCCTGGGCCCGTTCCAGGCCGCGCTTCCCGTCGTTGTCGAGCATTGCGACGCGATCGCCGCGACCGCGTGCGCGACGGGCACCGGGACAGTAACAGCCAGCTCGGGCAAAGCCATGACCCGCTTGGCCGACACGGCTCGGCACGTCGGACACGGGTGATGCACATAGGGGATACGTCGCCATCACCCGGGCACTCATCGCCGAGTATGACGTCGAAACCGCCTGATCGGTTTCGGGTACCCGGCCCTGTGCAGACGAGCGATGCCAGGCCTGCTGTGGCGGCGGCGGTGCCCGGTCGGCGCCGAAAGGCCATCGTGCTGACAGTCTGCTGTTTCAGTCTCTTCATCGTAGGCCTCGACAACACTGTGGTGAACCTGGCACTTCCCGCCATTCAGCGGGATCTTCACGCCGGCGTGTCCGAACTGCAATGGATCTTCGATGCGTACATGCTGGCCGTAGCCAGCCTGGTCATCCTGAGCGGTTCCATGGGGGATCGCTTTGGCAGGCGCCGCACGTTCCTCGCAGGGCTCACCACGTTCGGGCTGGGTTCGCTGCTGTGCAGCATCGCGCCGAATGCCGGGCTTCTCATCGCTTTTCGTGCCCTGCAAGGAGCAGGCGGCTCCCTGATGACGCCATCGGCATTGTCGATCATCAGCAGTGTGTTCACCGATCCTCGTGAACGTGTGCGCGCGATCGGGGTGTGGAGCAGTGTAACCGGATTGAGCATGGCGATCGGTCCACTGGTCGGTGGCCTGCTGGTGGACGTGGCCGGCTGGCGGTCGATCTTCTGGCTGAACGTTCCGCTGATCATCGCCGCTGCGGTGCTCTCAGCGCTTTTCATACCTGAATCGAAGGCCGCGCGGCCCCGGAGGTTCGATCCAGCCGGACAGCTTCTCGTCATCGTGGCACTGACTAGTCTGACCTTCGGTATCATCGAAGGCCGTACAATCGGTTGGGGTTCGCCGGTCATCGTAACCTGTTTCGCTCTCGCCGGTGTCATGATCGTGGCGCTGACAGCCTACGAACACAGGCACCGTGAACCGCTTCTCCAGCTGCGCTTCTTCGCCAGCATTCCTTTCTCCGGCGCCACAGCCATAGCGGTTTGCAGCTTTTGCGCGTGGTCTGGATTCATTTTTATCAACGCGCTGTATCTGCAGAACGCCCGCGGTTTCTCCCCGTTCCACGCCGGCCTGCTCACACTGCCGATGGCCACGATGGTCGTGGTGTCCTCCCCTGTGGCCGGAAGGATCGTCGCAAGCCGCGGACCTCGCTTGCCACTGCTCATCAGCGGGCTCGGTATCGCACTCGCCGGGCTCCTGCTCACTCGAATCACCTCGCACACCTCCATCGGCTACCTACTCGCGGCCTACGTGTTGTTCGGCATCGGCTTCGGCTTTGTCAACGCCCCGATCACCAACGCGGCTGTCGCGGGAATGCCGCAAGCCCAGGCCGGAATGGCCGCAGCCGTGGCGACCGCAAGCCGTCAAGTCGGAGCCTGCCTCGGGGTGGCGGTGCTGGGTTCGGTAGCGACCGTCGATATACACGTCGTCGTCGACAGCGCTACCCCCATTGGTCAAGCCGGTTGGTGGATCACGGCCGCCTGCGGCTGCGCTGTGCTGATGCTGGGTGTGCTGACCACTGGCCGTCGAGCACGCGCCTCGGCCCGGCGCGTCCTGTGCGCCGAGCAGCCTGCAAGCCTTCGTGAATGCGGAACCACGAGCGGAGAAGTGCGGGTTGACCCGCGTGTGCGTGAACCGAAGCGGGGTTCACATCTCGACTCAGCGTGAGATCAGACCCTGGTGCGGCTACCCGGATCGACTCGGGTGCCGCGAGAATAGACCGCCGCAACTCGATGCAGCGCGGAGGGATCTGCAATCGGATCTCCCTGTACGACAACGACATCGGCGTCGTACCCTGCCCTCAGCCTGCCCTTGCGGTGGCCGAGTCCGCAGACGCCGGCGGCGACCGACGTCATGCTCCGCAGGATGGTCACCGGGTCCATTCCGAATTCCGCCAGCCGATCTTGTGCATACGGCAGCACATCATGCGGTTTGTACGGACCTATCCCCGCGTCCGTACCCGCGACGATCACCGCTCCCGCCGCGTACAGGGTCGCGAAGTTGGCGATGATTGCAGGCATTCGCTGGGACACTGACGCAGGCATCACCGAGTCCGTCCGGGGCAGGATTCCGGCGGTAGCACCGAGCGCGACACGCTGTGAGACGATCCGCTCGACGAGTTCACGCCCCGGCGTATCGACACCCTCGGTCGCCCAGAAAGTGACGTGCTCCACACCATCCACTCCGGCCTCGATCGCGTCGAGTACAGCCCCGTGACCGTGCGCATGCGCGGTCACAGGGATGCCGTGCCGATGCGCCTCCGAGACAACGGCACGCAGGGCTTCCCGATCGAACTGTGTCTGCTCCTGGAGGCTGCCCGGCGTCATCGTGCCGCCACTGGCCATGATCTTGACAACGTCGACGCCACGTTCCACGTGGGCGCGTACCGCGGCCCGAAGCTCGACGGGGCGATGTGCGACCTCCCCGCCGAGGAAATGACAGTGCCCTTCCACGGTGGTCAGTGGCGGCCCGGCCGCGACGATAGTCGGCAGGTCCGCCGCGCCTCGCAGCGCTAGTGACAGAAAGTCCCTGTCACCGAGGTCACGAATGGTCGTGACACCGGCGCGCAATGCTGTCGTGGCTGCGATGCGCTCACTCTTGCCGCACAAGTGCAGCCGAGGTGCAGTCGGTCGTGAGAAAGTGCAGCCGAAAATGAGACCCTACAAACGCCCGTACTACTCCTGGG
>NZ_JBSFLZ010000160.1:0-14105 GCF_053599315.1 Saccharopolyspora sp. NPDC000995 | reverse complement strand
CCGCGACCTGCTGGCCGACGGGCTGGTCGCCGAGGCAGGCGAAGGCGACGTGCGCATCCGCCCCCGCCTGGACTCTTCGGGGTTGGTCATGATCGAGTTGAGCTCGCCGTCGGGGCAGGCGACCTTCGAGGTGGATGCTGATCAGCTTGTGGAGTTCCTGAACGATACCTACGACGCGGTCGCGCCCGGTGACGAACACCGGTGGATGAACTTCGATGAGACGCTGAGCCGGCTGCTCTCGCACAACCTGTAGTGCCATCCCGGCCCCTCGCCTGAACCACACTACGACTATTCACCCGTTGTACATGACTGGGCACGGCATGCTGCCACTGGCGTCTACGGATCCAAGTCGACCGGTCGGGTTACACCTGGGGCCTGGTGACACGATCCAACGGCACTCCTGCTTCCTTGGCGGCGCGGGCGAGGTCCAACGCCATCACCACCACTGCGTCCCGGCCGGCGGCCAGGACCCTTCGGCACGTACGGCCGCGCACGACAGGAGTGATCGGCTACTGGTGGTCACTGGCGGCGGAAGCTGTTATCCGGACGCCGTTCGGGCATCGAGCTGGGGTGGCTCAGCCTGCCGTTCGAGGCTGTGGCCAACCATCCCGCCCACCTGCCGATGAACTCGTCCAGGTCACCCACGGTCAGCGGTGTAAACGGCCAGGCGAGCTGCCACTCCGCCACGCCGTTCCACAGTGCCTTGGCCGCTTCCGTGCCGGGGTTCAGTGCGAACGGGTCCTGCCGCACCTGGTAGTGGAGCATGGGAGAGACCATAAACGCCGTCTCGAACCACTGGTAGCTGCCCTGGCCGGTAGGGGCAGCGTCGCAGAACCACAACGAGTGCTCACGCCCTTCGTAGCCGTACCTGTCGACCGGGATGAGGAGATCGATCTCGGCGTGCGCGATCACGTCGAAGGCAGGGCCGCCCCACGAGCCCCATGCCGATTCTGCCGTCAGCGTGGGACCGGTCAGGGTGAGCACGACCTGCCCCAAGCGGATCTCCCAGCCGCCACCGCGCACCGCCCGGACGGTGGCCCTTGGGGCGTTGCTGGTCAACGCGTCCTTGAACGTATCGGCGATCCTGGCGAAGCTGCGCGTGGCCGCCTCGAACAACCCCGCGCGCCCTACCAAGGTCTACTCTGCCCGCGTTGATGATCGACGGTCCCTAACGCGAGCTTCGTCGAGACGGGGCCGCTGGCCGATCGGCGAGCCAGGATCTCGTCGCACGCCAGGACGGTGACGGGGCATCTGGGCGGGGACTGGCTGGTGCCGGTGTCCCGGGTGGCCGCCGGGGTCGGGATGGCCTGGCACACCGTGCATGACGCGTTCGTCGGGGTGGCCGCCGAGGCGGGGATCGTGGTCACCGACACCACCACGACCACCGACCGTGGGGCCGGTGTGGCCTGCGATGCCGGGCCCGATCGTCAGGACGGGGAGACCGCGGGCGGCGGTGACCCGAGGGTGGCCGACGCGGATCCCGGTGCTGTCGGCACCGATCTGGCCGCCCGCCCCCAGAGGTCGGTGGGCGGCGGGGTGTTGCCGCCGGTGGCGGTGCTGGGCATCGACGATCATCGCCGTGGCAAGCCCTCCCTGTATCACCGTGACCGGTCCACTGGGGAGTGGGTGGCCGATGCCGACCGCTGGCAGACGGTGTTGTGCGCCACGAGGATCCCGACCCCGTGGACCCCGAAACCGGCAGCCGCCGCCACCGGCAGCTGACCAGTGGGCAAGACACGTGGAGCGCCCGGTGCGGAGTAATTCGCACGCCGGGTGCGGAGGGCGGGCCGGGGAAACCCACCGGGAGCAATTCCGGCAGGGCGCCCCGGTCCGACCCAACCGTGGACCGGGGGACACGGGGTGCTGGGGCAGGTCGAAGGCCGGGCCGGGGTGGACGCCGCGGCGTGGCTGGCCGCCCAGGATCCGACCTGGCGGGCGGGGATCACCCACGTCACCATCGAGATCAGAAGAGATATGGTGGCACGGCAGCCGATTTGCCGGAAGGAATCTGGCGCCCCAGAGAAGTGCTAACTGGACCGTTGGCGCGCCAATCTCCTTCAGAACCCCTGCAAGGAAGGGCCTTTGCCCTCAATCCGTCGACCTGGCGAAGCCCGACCAGGCCTCGGCCGGAGTGCGGGGGCTCGACTGCCGCGGGGCCGGCACCAGCGCGACAGCCAAACCCGGAGAACCCTGGGCGAGCGAGCATGGCGACGTAGGAAGGAGTTTTCCGGCGGTGGCCTGGCCGTTGTCACCGGCGCGGCCGCCGGGATTGGCGAAGGTCTGACCCGCCACCTGGTAAGGCGGCTCAGCATGACGGGTGGGGTCGCCGACGTCGACGAGGCGGCGGCCCCGCCGGGTGGCAGCCGAGCTCCCAGCCCCGGGCCGCAGCGTGCCCTGCACTGTCGACGTCCGCAACGCCGACGCGGTGGCTGCGCTGGCTCAGTGGTGCGTGCCTGCTGGACCACCACGAAGTCGAGATGTCCTACTCCGTCCTAAGCGACTATGTCGTCAGCCGGCGACGCGCCAACCCGGATGCACAGCTCGCTGAGTTACCTCATATCCACTGGCACAACATCGTGATCCGAGTGCCACTCAACTTGAGGCACCGCAGATCAACAGCATAGGACAGCTCCGGCTCCGCCTTCGGTCGGAGCCCACGCTGGCGCGCGCACTACCTGCGGGTCGCGTCATGGTCGGCGGGGCCCATGGGTGCCGCGCAGAATCAATGAGACCGGTACCCGGCGCTTGGTCACCAGTGGCTCTGGCGAAGCCATGGTTTGTTGCAGCAGCTCGACGGAGACGCGGGCCAATTCCTCTAGGTCGCAGCGGATGGTGGTCAGGTTGACGAGGGGCCAGCCTGCCATCGGGATATCGTCGAATCCGACGACGGTGAGATCTTCGGGCACGCGCAGTCCGCGTTCACGGGCGGCGGAGAGGATCCCGAGGGCGATCACGTCGTTGCCGCCGACGATCGCGGTCGGTGGGTCCGCGCGGTCGAGCAGCTCGCTGGCGGCCGCTCTGCCGGTGTCGTGACCGAAGTTCGTGCGCAGTGCCTGGTCTCGGCGCACGTGGACGCCTCGTTTGAGTAGGGCCTCTCCGAGGGCCTTGGCTCGCTCCCGGCCGGTCGAGGTGGAGACGGGCCCCTGGACCATGGCTACCCGTTGATGCCCGAGCCCGGCCAGCAGATCCGCGATTGCGCGGGCGCCTGAGGCGTTGTCCACCGAGCACGAGGGCGACTCAGGGTGGTCGAGTACCCGGTTAGTCAGGACGTGCGGGATATCCCGCTCGGTCAGATCACGGGGGAGTGCGGAGGTGCGCAGGGTCGTGGTGAGGATGACGCCGTCGTAGGAACCGTCGGCGAGGACCTCCGGGCCGACCTTGCGATGCTCGGAGTCTGTGACGACCACGGTGCGCAGGTCGCGCTCGGCGAGGTTGCGGCGCAGCGGTTCGACCAGCTCTGGGTAGTAGGGGTTGGTCAGCTCCTCGGACACCACTGCTATGCGTCGGCTGCGCGTCGTCGACAGCGAGCGGGCCGAGTCGCTGGGGATGTAGGTCAGCTGTGTCGCGGCCTCTAGCACTTTCTGCCGCGTCTGTGGCGAGGTTCCGGGTATGTTGCGCAGCGCCCGCGAGACGGTCGGCTGGGACACTCCCGCGAGCTTCGCGACGTCGAAGCTGGTCACTCTTTTCACCACGGATATATCGCGCTCCTTGGTCGCCGACACCCCTAATTGACAAGTATACGTATGCGATTGAGTCTCTGCGTGTCTCGAGCAAAGGAGCCCAACAATGGTGAACTATCTGAAGGCGTCGTCGGCGAAGGGGCAGGACAGCGCTCACCAGCAGGCCGTGCGTGACACCGTCGTCGGGGTCATCGCCGACATCCGCGCCCGTGGCGATGTCGCGGTCCGCGAGTACTCCGAGAAGTTCGACAAGTGGTCGCCCGAGCAGTTCCGGCTCTCTGAGGAGGAGATCGCGAAGATCGTCGAGACCGTGCCGGACCAGGCGATCGCCGACATCAAGACTGTGCAGGACCGGGTGCGACGGTTCGCGCAGGCGCAGAAAGAGTCCCTGCACGACTTCGAGGTCGAGACGGAGCCCGGGGTGTTCCTGGGTCAGAAGAACATCCCGGTGGGGTCTGTGGGCGCCTACATCCCGGGCGGGCGCTACCCACTGGTCGCCTCTGCCCACATGACCGTGCTGACGGCGAAGATGGCAGGCGTCGAGCGGGTCACCGCGTGCACGCCGCCGATCCGCGGCGAGATCCCTGCCGCTACGGTCGCGGCGATGCATCTGGCGGGTGCGGACGAGGTCCTGCTGCTAGGCGGGACGCAGGCCGTGGCGGCGATGGCGGTTGGCACCGAGACCATCGGCAAGGTCGACCTGCTGGCCGGGCCCGGCAACGCCTACGTGGCCGAGGCCAAACGGCAGCTGTTCGGCGAGGTCGGCATCGACCTGTTCGCCGGTCCAACCGAGGTCCTCATCGTCGCCGACGAGCATGCCGACCCGTTCGTCGTGGCGGTGGACCTGCTCAGCCAGGCCGAGCACGGGCCGGACTCGCCCGCGGTGCTGATCGCCACCTCGGAGAAGCTCGGCCGCCGTGTCATCGAGTTGGTCGACGAGATCCTGCCGGACATGCCGACCGCCGACTTCGCCGGTCCGGCCTGGCGGAACCACGGCGAGATCGCCGTCGTCGAGGACCTCGATGCGGCCTATGCCCTCGCCGACCGCTACGCCTCCGAGCACGTACAGATCCTCACCGAGAACCCGCGGGAGGCGCTCGCGAAGATGCGCAACTACGGCGCTCTGTTCCTAGGTGAGGGGACATGCGTGTCCTACGGCGACAAGGTCATCGGCACCAACCACACCCTGCCCACCCGCGGTGCGGCGAACTACACCGGCGGCCTGTGGGTCGGCAAGTACCTCAAGACCGTCACCTACCAGGAGGTCACCGACCCGGCCTTCAGCGCCGCACTCGGCCAGTTGTGCGGCCGCGCGGCCCGCGTCGAGTCTTTCGAGGGCCACGCCCGGTCCGGCGACGTGCGGGCCCATAAGTTCGGCGGCGCCGACCTGCCCTGGGCCCCGGCGAGCGTCCGATGAGTGCCGACGCGCGGATCACCGGGCGGACGGCTCTGGTCACGGGCGCAGGCAACGGACTGGGGCGCGCGATCGCGCTCGGGCTCACCGAGCGTGGCGCGCGGGTCATCCTGACCGGCCGCAACCGTGACAAGCTCGACTTGGTCGCGAAGCAATGCGGAGCCAACGTCCGGGTGGCGACCGTCGACACCGCGGACGAGGCGTCAGTGGCCGCGCTCGCCGCGGAGCTGCGTGGCGAGCAGGTGTCGATCCTGGTCAACAACGCCGGGATCGCTGGGCCGGTCGCACCATTGACCGACATCTCCGTGGAGAACTGGGACGAGGTCTTCGCCGTCAACGTGCGCGGGGTCTTTCTCATGTGCCAGGCGTTCCTGCCACCAATGGTGAAGCGGGGAAGCGGCGACGTGATCAACCTGGCGTCGGTGTCGGGGAAGCGGCCGTTGGCCGGGCGCACCCCCTACACCGCGTCGAAGCTGGCGGTGATCGGACTGACCTCGACGCTGGCCTACGAGGTCGGACCGGCTGGCGTCGCTGTGAACACGTTGTCGCCGGGGCCGGTCGACGGACCCCGGATGCACCGCAACTTCACCCTCGAAGCCGAGCGCACGGGCCGGACCTATGCCGAGGCTGAGGAGGCATACGTCTCCCGCGCTGCGCTGCACCGAATGGTAACCGAGGAGGAAGTCGCCCTGGCCGTGGTCGCGATGCTGAACATGCCGGGATTGTGTGGCGCAGACATCGACCTGTCGGCAGGCATGGTCGCCCGATGAGTCCAACGGTCGTGCGGGGTGAGGGAGTCAGCGCGTCGCGGTGACATGTGCTGCCGATTCGGTCTCTCGCCCCGCCCTCGCGATGTGAACGTGGCGGCTCATCGCTGAGCAGTGGCGCTGATCTCCCTCTCGGAAGCGACTGCACCGCGCGTGGGCGTCAGCCCATCTGATCGAAAATGTGATGACCGGACGCTGCCGCGAGCGCGTTCATGGCCCCCTGCCGACCACTCTGTCGACGCCTTAAACCGGTCTGTCGGACCTCGCGGGTATGGGGTGCTCGTTTCCCGGATATCAGGCGCGTAACGCCAGGTCAGGCGGGCTAGAAAGACGCCATCAGGGGTTGACATGGATACTTGCAAGAGAATATATGTATATGAATTACGCGCTTCTAGTATCTTAGAACCCCTAGGAAGGGGTGCCACGTGTACGATCGCTTGCCGACCCTTGACCTCTGGGAGCGGACCGCCGCACGCCGGCGGGAGGGCGCCGACATCGTCGCCATGCAAGGGGTGCCGATGCTGCCGATGCCTCCCCATGTGGTCGACGCTGTCGTCCGATCAGCGGGAGCCGTCTTCCCGAGAGAGAGCCGCGGATCGTATGCCCTGCGTTCCTCCATCGCCTCTCAGCTCGCGACGCGATATGGGCTCAAAGTCGACCCCGACACAGAACTCGTGATAACGCACGGGGCCCAACACGGTATGAGCATCGCCCTCCGTGCGCTTCTGTCGCCCGGTGACGAGGTCATCATCCCGGCGCCGACCTACTTCTTCGACGCCGTGGTGCGGATGGCGGGCGCCGTACCCCGCTACGTGCAGTCGGACGCGCACGACGATTGGGCCGTCCCGCTCGACGACCTGACCTCGGCGGTCACCGGAGCAACCAAGGCGATCATTGTCTGCAATCCGAACAACCCGACCGGGAACGTGCCCACTGAGGACGAACTTCTCGCGTTGCTCGAGTTCGCGAAGAAGCACGGCCTGTACATTTTCGCTGACGAATCCTACGAGGACTATGTCCACGACGGACCCGGCTACGTGCCACAGATGCGGCTCAGGCACGTCTACGACCGTCTGGTCACGGTCACCAGTTTTAGTAAGAACCTTGCGCTCTCCAGCTGGCGCGTCGGCTACATCCATGCGCCGTGCGACCTACTCGACGCGGTTCACCGTGCATTCGAATGCGATGCCATCAACGTCGGGGACATCCCTCAGATCGCGGCTCACGCTGCTCTCACCGGCCCTCGTGACTGGCTGGAGCGAGAGTTCAGCACGTTCCGCTGGCGTCGCGACCTGCTCCTCGACGGCGTCGCCGCGGCCGGTTTCAGCGCGAGCACACCGCTCGCCGGGATCTTCTGTTTCGTCGACTTCTCCCGAACGGGGCTGCACGGTGAGGAACTGGAGGCTGCCCTGCTGGATGTCGGAGTCCCGGCGTCGACCGGAGACCGTTTCTACGGGAACGGGTCCTTCGCCAGAGTCCTCTACGGAGGAACCGCGGAGAACATCGAACGAGCAGTCGCCCGCCTGAAGCTGCTCCCGCAGCAATGAGGCTCGCCTGACGGCCCAGTCGTTTAACGGAGCTCCGTCGCAACTGTCCCTTACCTCGATCGACTCCTACTGGTCGTAGCAGTCCCCACTTCAAGGAAGCACATGGATCACACGTCGAGTAGCTCGCTCCATCAGGGCTCTCCCGGCTGGCTGGTAGCTGCCGACATCGGTGGCACCTTCACGGACGTCATCGCGTTGGGGCCCGGCGCACGGATTGTGCCGGTGAAGGTCCTTTCCACGCCGCCGGACTTTGGGACGGGTGTCATTGACGGCGCGGTGGACGCCTTGCACCTGGCCGACGTCGAGCCCGACGCCGTCACCGGCGTCCTACACGCCACGACCGTCGCGACCAATGCCATCCTCGAGCGCCGCGGTGCCAGAACGGCAGTGGTGACGACCGCCGGTTTCAAGGACGTACTCGAAATTGGCCGTCTTCGTCGGCCGCTGCTCTACGACTTGTCCTGGAAGAAGCCTGTCCCGCTGGCCAAGCGACGAGACCGCCACGAGGTCGTCCAGCGGATCACATCCGACGGCTCGGTGCTCACCCCGGTCGAGGACAGGGAACTCGAGCTGCTCGCCCAGCGCCTCATCGACGACGAGATCGAAGCGGTGGCGGTCTGCCTCATCAACTCTCACCTCGCCCCCGATGAGGAGCGAAAGGTTGCCGATGCCCTACGGGCTCTGCTGCCAGGGGTTTACGTGTCCGCGTCGGTCGACCTCTCCCCGGAGCTGGGGGAGTTCGAGCGCACGAGTACCGCGGTCGTCAACTCCTATGTCGGACCCGTCGTGCACACCTATGTCACGGAACTAAACGCCGGGCTGCGTCAGCGGAACATCACCGCGCCGTTCTCCATCATGCAGTCGTCCGGTGGGCTGCTCGATGCCCAGTCGGTCGCCGAAAAGCCAGTCCAGATCATCGAATCGGGACCAGCCGCCGGTGTGATCGCCGTTCAGAAGCTGGCGCAGCTCTTGGAGCTCGACAATGTCGTCGCCTTCGACATGGGAGGTACGACAGCCAAGGCGTCTCTCATCGAGGACGGCAAGCCTTTCGTCGCTGGCGACTACGAGGTCGGCGGCGAAATGAACCTCACGCGCAACATGGGCAAAGGGGCCGGGTACACGATCCGGGTTCCCTCCATTGACATCGCCGAGGTCGGCGCAGGTGGCGGAAGCATCATCAACGTCGACACCGCCGGCGCATTGCATGTCGGTCCCCAGAGCGCAGGTTCGCGCCCTGGGCCGGCGTGTTACGGGCAGGGCGGTGACAGTCCGACGCTGACTGATGCGAACGTCGTGCTCGGCTATCTGAATGCCGAGGCGATTGCGGGCGGTCGCGTCGAGATCTCTCCTGCGCTGGCGCACAAAGCACTTGAACCGATCGCCGCGGAGATCGACAAGGAATTGAAAAACGCGGCCCGTGGCGCATATGAGATCGCCGTCTCGAACATGACCTCTGCGGTCAAGGCCGTCACGAGCGAGCGCGGTCGCGACCCGCGCGACTCGGTGATGGTCGCGTTCGGGGGAGCTGGCCCGCTTTATGCCGCGGAGCTCGCACAGGAGCTCGGTATCCAGAAGGTGGTCGTACCCGTCCACACCGGACTCTTCAGCAGCCTCGGTCTTTTGGTGGCCGACACCGAGTACCAGGTGGCCGCGCCATACAACCCAGAGATGCATGATCTCACGGTTCTCGCGGATCAGTTCGAGGGACTGCGTGCGGAGGTACTCGCCCGTCTGGCGCCAGCCAACGCGGAGGCGATCACCATCGAGCGTCTCATGGACATTCGGTACCGGGGTCAGCGTTTCGAACTGCGCATTCCAATGCCCGACGGGCACATCGACGAGCAGCTCGTGGCGGCGACGTTCAACCGGTTCCACACGGAGCATCTCAAGACCTACGGCCGAGCGAGCGGCGACGAACTCATCGAGGTCGTCAACGTCCGTGTTCGGGGAGTCGTGCCCAATCCCGTCAGCATCGACCAAGCGTTGGCACTGCCGTCAGGCGGGCCTCGTCCGCCGACATCTCGCGTCTGCCGTTTCGAGTCGGACATCGAAACGCCTGTCATCCAGCGGACGCACCTGGATGCCGAGGCGAAGGCGGGCCCGATGGTCATCGAGGACATGGACTCGACGACGCTGGTACCTCCCGGCGCTTATGCGCATCTCGACGGCCACAACAACATCATCATCACCTGGAACAGCAGCGAGGTGGGCGAATGACCGACAAAATTCTGCGCGACCCGGCAACGTTCGAGGTTTTCCGCAACGCGGTAGACGGTCTCGCGGATGAGCTCGCGATCACGATCCTCAGGACTGCGCATTCGCAGATCGTGGCTTCGAGCATGGACTTTTCCGCAGCGCTGTGTGATCACACCGGTCGGACCATCGCGCAGGCGAACACCTGCCCGGTGCACCTCGGCTCGATCCCCGACGCCATGCAGGCAGTGCTCGACGCCTTCGGCAAAGAGATCACCGAGGGCGACGTCTACATCTTGAACGACCCCAGCCTTGGCGGGATGCACCTGCCGGACATCTTCATCATCGCGCCGGTCTTCTTCGACGGCGACCTTCTCGGTTACGCGGTGACTGTCGTGAATCACAGCGACGTCGGGGGGTGGTCTCCTGGCTCCATGGCCTCGCAGTCCACCAACATCTTCGCCGAGGGGATCCAGATTCCGCCGTTGCGCCTAGCACATGCCGGCGTGTTCAACGAGACATTCTTCCAACTCATTCTTCGGAATGTGCGTGAACCGGAGCTGACGCGGGGCGATCTTGAATCGCAGCTCGCCGCGTGTCACGCCGGTGCCAACGGCATGAGGAGCCTCGCGGCCCGCTACGGCGTCGGCGAATACCGGGCACTGGTAGACGAGCTGCTCGACTATTCCGAGGCGCTCGTCCGCGGTGCGCTGGAGCAGGCACCCGACGGCGTCTACGTCTTCGAGGATCAGATCGACGAGGACGGTCTCGGTTCGGGGCCGATCCCTTTCAAGGTCTGCATCACCATTATCGGCAGCGACATCACGTTCGATTTCACCGGCTCGTCGCCACAGGTGGCGTCCGCGTTGAATGCCACCTCGTCGTTCACCCGGTCTGCCTCGTATGCGGCGCTTCAGGGGGCGTTGGGCTCGAACATTCCGGCGAACAGTGGCTTCTATCGGCCCTTCCAGTTCATCATTCCCGAGGGTTCGATCCTCAACGGCCGACGACCGGCCGCCCGGGGTGCACGGGGCCTTGTCGCCTACCGGCTCATCGATCTCGTCCTGGGCGCGCTGGCCCCCGCGCTCCCGCAGCACGTACCCGCCGCAGGTGACGGCGGTCCGGGCTCCGTGGCGCTGGGCGTGACGGAGGCCGATGGCAAGCAGGTGATCGTCTGGGACTTTTTCATGGGCTCGTGGGGAGCTACCCGTGCCGGAGACGGCAATGACGGGATCAGCCCGCTCGGCGCCAACATGGCCAACATCCCCGTGGAAGAGGTCGAGTCGTCCGGACACGTCCGGATCGACGCGTACGGCTTCGTGCCCGACTCGGGCGGTGCGGGAAAGTACCGTGGTGGGCTGTCGCTCGTGCGTGACATGACACTTCTGTGCACCGGCGCGACCATGCAGATCCGATCCGATCGACGCACCTCGAAGCCATACGGGCTGCACGGCGGTCGCGAGGGCGCACCGTCGCTGAACCTACTCAACCGCGGCACCGAGAACGAGCAGATACTGGACACCAAGCCGTTCCTCATGGTGCAGCGAGGTAACACGCTTCGCCACCTCACAGCCGGCGGCGGTGGCTATGGAGCCCCATTCGAGCGCGACCCAAACGATGTCCTCGAGGACGTCATCGAGGGCAAGGTGACGATGGAAGGAGCGCTGCTGGACTACGGCGTCGTGATTGATAGTGCCACGGCGTCGGTAGACAGGAAAGCCACAGAGCAGGCACGTTCCACACAAGATCGCGGCGTCATAGCTTCGCCGAAGCCACATTACGAAGGGTCTCAGTCATGACTGATTGCAAGGCGCCTCCCACACTTGGGCCTAAGGCTGAGGCGCGCATGTGGCGCAAGATCAGCTTCCGGATCATGCCTGTGATCGGGCTCGCGTTCATGGTCAGTTATATCGACCGAGCAAACCTCGGCTACATCGCCAAGCCGCTGTCCGCCGATCTGGGTTTGTCGGCTGCGACTCTTGGTCTCGCCGCGAGCCTGTTCTTCATCGGATACATCCTGATGGAGGTGCCGAGCAACATGCTGCTCGAGCGCTTCGGAGCCCGAATCTGGATCTCGCGGATCATCATCTCCTGGGGTGTTGTCACCGCCGTGACGTCGCTTGTCCATTCCTCCTCGCAGCTGTACATAGCTCGAATCGTGCTGGGCATCGCTGAGGCGGGTTTGTCGGCGGGAATCATTCTTTACCTGACGTACTGGTACCCCAAGAAACAGCGCACCTGGGCGCTTTCAACCTTCTTTCTCATGATTCCTATCTCCAACATCGTCGGTGCCCCGATCGCCGCCGCGCTGCTCAAATGGGGCGAGACGCTGCTCGGGATTTCCGGTTGGCGCTCCCTGTTCTTGGTCGAGGGGGCCGCTACAGTAGTTGTCGGCGTCATCGTGCTGCTGTTGCTACCCAACCGGCCGAGCAGCGCGAAGTGGCTATCCGCCGAGGAACGCGCCTACGTCGAGCAGACGCTGCAAACCGAAAAGGACGAGCACTCGGCTCACGGCGCACTGACCGGAATGCGCCAGGCACTCACCAGTGGCCGAATCTGGGCGCTCGCGGTTGCCTTTTTCGGGGTGGTGTTCGGACTCTATCCGCTTGCGTACTTCCTGCCGACCATGATCGATACGCTCAACCACACGCTGAGTTCCGTCGGGAGCGTGTCCGGCGTCCTTCTCGCGGCTATTCCTTACTTCGCCGCACTGACTGCCATGATCGTCTGGGCCCGGCTGGGGGCTCGCTACTCAGCCGTTCTCGCTACTACCGTGCCGATGCTGGTCGGGATCGCGGGACTCGTGTTCGCCACTTTTGCCCAGAGCGGAGCGGTCTTCATCATCGCGGTCTGCGTGAGCGTTGCCGGCATCTACGCGGCGTTTGCGCAGTTCTGGCGAATTCCGGCGATCGCACTCAGCGGCTCAGCCGCGGCTGCAGGTATCGCGCTGATCAATTCCGTGAGCAACACGAGCGGGTTGGTCGGGCCTTACCTCACGGGACTCATCCAAAGCAAAACGGGCAGCTACACGCCTGCCCTGTTGCTCATCGCAGCGGTGATGGTCGTGGCTGTCGTGATTCTGTTCACCGCGGGACGTGCCGCTGAGCGAATCGGGAACCGTGAACCTGTCAGCCTGGCGAAGTCGGCCAGCGAGTAAACGTGCCTACCGGCTTGCTGGCGGCCGTCAGGCGCGAGCAAGCCGACCACGGGTCGGCCCCTCGATCCGCCGACGGGCCGATCCCCGATCGGGTGAACGCTGCGATCCCCTCCCGCCACCGCTACGAGGTGCTGATCGTAATCGGAGCTGACGCCACGTCGGGACTGAGCGCCAGGGCATCGAGCATTTCCCGCTTGCCGGACTCGGCGCGGCTGCGCATTGCAGCGCCGGCGCGCTCCGGGTCTCCCGACTCGATCGCTTCCACGATCGCCCGGCGCGCCCGGGTCCGGTCAGGAGAAATTGCGGGCGAGAGCTGAACGGTGATGCGCGCTATCCGTTCGATCTCGTCGAATATGTGGGCTATAGCGGCCGCCAGGCGGTCGTTTCGGGCACCGTTGGCAATTATCGATTCGAACTCGAAGTTCTGTTTCAGGCGTTCCGTCAGGTGCGCGCCCGCCATCTGACCATAACTTTCATCGGAGCTCAATTCATGCAGACGAGACAGCTGCTCTCGGGTCAGTCCGAAGGTGGCGCACCGCGCTGCGGCTTCGCCCTGCAGCAGAGTACGCATGTCGCAGAGATTGGAGACGTCTGCCAGCGTCACCGAAGCCACGACGTACCCGGACCGCCGAATGGGTTCCACCAGCCCGTCGCGGTGCAGGCGGGCCAGCGCCTCGCGAACCGGTGTCTTGCTGAGCCCCCAGGCAGCGGCGACTTGCTGCTCGGTGAAGCGGTGCCCCGGAGGCATCCTGAGTTCGATGATGTCACGCCTCAATCTGTGGTAGGCCTGATCCATCAGCGTGGACCCTTTGACGGGTTTGACCAACTCCGGCAGGTGCTCCACGTCGACCAGGCCCTTTCGTCATCACACTCAGGATTAATAGTATCTTACATTGCTACCCTCGGTATATGTCGACGTGATCAGAGTCCTCAACGGATGAGCGAGGCATCCCGCCGCTGTCGGCAACTGCGGCAGACCACGCGAGCTGGCTGTGGGCACCGACGGCGTGTCGGGAGATCGTCGATGCCGACCCGCGCCCCGTCGTGGCGAGGAACTGCCGCCGCTGGTGACCGATCTCGACATCGGCGTGCGCTTTCGAGGGCTGTGACGCCTTGGCCGCCAAGGGGTTCACCTTCACCTCGCAACTTGTGTGCTTGCCATGCTCGACGACTGCCGCTGCCCCCGGCCACCCCGGTCGCGACGATCGACAGCGCCGAATGAATCACGGGTGTGAGCGCTGGAATCGATCGTTCTAGGGTCTGTTTCAGATGTCAGAGCCACTCGTTGATAGACGCGATGACCACCGTGGCCTCGTAACGGACAGCGAGTTTGTCGTACCGGGTGGC
>NZ_JBSFLZ010000159.1:0-14254 GCF_053599315.1 Saccharopolyspora sp. NPDC000995 | reverse complement strand
AAACACATGATTAACAGGCGGCTGCCCTACATCGAATGCAGCCCCCAACCACACGTTCCCGCAGGTCAAAAACCAAATGGCTGCTGCCGTACTAGACAGCCGGTCAAGATCTCACCCGCGGCGGTCCGTGAGATCTGGCCGGACACATGCAGCAGGTTGCCCCATTGCACGCTCGCCTCATATGCGTAACGGGGCGCAGCGAGTACTGGAAGCTCGAGAGAAAGCGCTTTGAGACGCTCATGCGCGTCAGTCATGTCATCTTTCAATTTCATATGTCGAAGAGGCGACGCGGGTTGGGTCGTGGATACCGTCCGTTGGACACCGGTATCCACGCCACGCGGGCTACTTCTATCGTTGGCAACGCAGCCGTTATCGCTTGCTGACCACGTAGGTCCGGTCGCGTCCGATGTACCAGAGGTCCTCGGTGCCGATCGCCGCGTTCTCGTACCGCCAAGGGATCTCGGCGGCACCGTACGAGCCGACCTCGAGCACGTGCTTGTAGCCGGGCCGGAGCTCGTTGGCGAACGACTCCTGCTTGCCCATGAGGTGGCCGACGTTGCGCTTGCGGTACTCGGCGTTGAAGTCGACCTCCGTCCCAAGCATCCCGATCTCGACCATCCGGTCCAGGTGGGGCGCCAGGTAGCGCAGGGTTCCCTCGTGCACGTCCTCGCACACGACGCCGGGCTTGAGCTGCCCGATGATGCCCTCCCGCACGACATCGAAGAAGAAGCTGTACGCCTCCTTCGCCGCCGCAGTACGGGGCAGCGAGCGGGCCATGTCGGAGGTGGCGACGGTGACCCCGTCGAAGACGATGCGCACCCCGGCGTCGAGCTGAATGCAAGTCGTCTCGTCGTTGATCGGGTAGTCCACCGGTGGGCCGGGGAAGAGCATCCGGTTCGACGAGTGGAGGTTAGTGAAGTACGGCTCGATGCCGAAGGGGATCTCGTTGGCCGTCCGGAACTCGACGATCTTGTCGAGGTACACCTCGTTGATGTCGAGCTCGGAGAACGAGCGGCCGGCGTCGAGGCTCTCCTCCGCCCAGGCCAGCGCCTCTTCGATGGCGAACACGCTCGCCCGGGCGGCGACGACCTGGAACGCGAGGTCCTCGTGATCGCGGATGTCCCGCCAGTGGCCGAGGGCTGTCGAGACCGGAACCAGTTCCGCTCCCTCCCTCTCGAGCTCGCGGGCCAGGCCGACGCTGATCCACTCGTCCTCGACACCGGTCCGCGAGCCGCGGGACAGCGCCCGGACGGCGGCGCCGACGGACGGGAACTGGCCGACAGGCGCCCCGGAAACCCCGGAGGTTCCGTCGGGCGCCAGCACGACCAGCCTGTCCGAACCGGCCAGCCACAGGGCGACTGCTCCGTCCGGCTGCGCGAGCCCAGTCGCCTCGGTGAAGTTGGGCGGCGCGGCGAGGAGCAGCGAATCGAGGGAGCGGTCGGCGACGAGCGTCTTCAGCGCCGAGAACCGGCTGTCCTCGCTGGCGGTGAACTCCTCCGCCAAGCCATACAGGTGTTCGACGGCTTCGATCAGCCGCCGCGCGGTGTTGACGCCCGTCTCGCGCCACGTCGCGAACCTCGCCAGGACCTCCTCGAGGTCAATCTCGTATGCGGTGACCGGGGTCGGGTCCTGGTCGGAGGCGACGAGCTCGACGGAGCCGGATAGCGTGCGGTAGTGGCTGTAGACGACGTCGGCGGCGAGGCTTACCACAGCGCCGTCGGCGAGTTCCTTCACAAGGCTCGCAAGGGACGCCGAGGCGGGGGTGTCGGCGACGATTCGGGGGTCGATCGTGACCCAGGGAGCGTAGAACTTGATCTGGTCCTTCGGGACGCCGGCTGAGAGGGCGTTGCCCTGCTCTTGTTGGCGCACGAGGAGGTACTGGTCCTTGTCGGTCTGTGCGATCAGTGGTGCCACGAGCGGGTAGGAGTCGAGGCGGATCGCGGAGAACAGCAGGCTCTTGCGTGCGTTGAGCCCGTAGGTTTCTTCGACTTGTGAGGCGTCTGCGGTAAGGCTCAGCATTGGTGTTCCTCTGGCCGAACTCCCCGGAATTGTCCGCATCATCACGGCGCTCGAATTCTACCGACTCGGCTGGTAATGCTCGTGAATAAGGCTCGATGTCGATTTCGGTGCCGGGATCGGTCGGAATCTGGGGCTGCGGTCAGCTGATTCCGGTCACGACTCCGATGTGGGATTCGATTTCCGCTGCGTAGTCGGAGAAGGCTGCGGAGAAGCGGTGGTCCTTACCCCGGGGCCGCGGGAGGTCGATCGCGATGTCGGCGACGATCCGGCCGGGTCGTCCGCCGACGACGACGACCCGGTCACCGAGCCAGACCGCCTCGGAGATGCTGTGCGTCACGAATAGGACACTGCACCCCGTGGCCCGCCAGATGCGTTGGATCTCGAAGTTCATCGAATCGCGGGTCATCGCGTCGAGCGCACCGAAGGGCTCGTCCATGAGCAGCAGCTCCGGGTGGGAGACCAGTGCGCGGCAGATAGCCACCCGTTGCTGCATCCCGCCGCTGAGCTCGTAGGAGTAGTGCTCGGCTTTGCCGCCCAGCCCGACCATCTCGAGCAGTTCCTGGGCATAGCGGCGCGACTCGTCCTGAGCTTCTCGTCGGAGACGACGATCCCGTTGCCGTAGAGGTCGATGCCGAGGTCGGACCACTTCAGCACAACGGCCTGCCTGCCGAGTGCGTCAATGGCCGGCTCGTCGGAGACGTACAGGGCGAGGTTGGCGTTCCACTGACCGGCCAGCAGTCCGGGGATCTTCGATCCGCTCGAGGCGTGGACGACGTTGACGTCGCCCTCCTTGAGCCCCAGCCTGCTCATCGCGAACGGCCACATCGCGGTCATCGCACCCGCGCCCTCGGTGGCGACTGTCTTGCCCGGGAGGTCGGCCCATCCGTTGATTCCGGTGCCCGCGAGGGCCACGACCGCGTAGGCGGACCTGGCCTGGACGAGGTTGACCTGCTTGACTTTGGCACCCCTGCCCTGGCTGGTGACCGTGGCGCCGAAGTCCGCCCAGCCGGCGTCGACCTTGCCGGTTTCGACGGAGGTGACCGTGTTGGTCGAACCTGACCCCGGCATCACCGTGAGGTCGATGCCTTCCGCCTTGAAGAAGCCCCGCTCGACCGCCGAGATGAACGGCGCGTGCTTCGGCAGGTACGCCACGTCGAGCATGAGGGTCATCGAGTTCTTGCCGCTGCTGCTCGCGCAGCCCGACACGGTAACGAGCAGCACAGCCCCGACGATCGCGGCGATCCTGCGAATCGAGTTCCGCATTCGAGTCTCCGATCCCCGGTCACTTCGCGTGGTTCTTCCACGGGACCAGCTTTCGGCCCGCGAAATCGACGATGAAGAACAAGGCCAGGGCTATGGCGGCGAGCACGATGAAGGCCGCGAACATCGACGGGAGATCGACCTGGCTGTTGGCGAGGAGGATGACGTATCCCAACCCCTTCGAGCCTGCGATGAACTCACCGACGACCGCCCCGCCCACCGCGAGCGAGATGGAGATCTTCGCTCCGGAGAATATCGATGGGATCGCGTAGATGAACTCGATCTTCGTCGGCACGAATCCTCGGATCTCTGACGAGTTGGGAACCGATATCGGTCCCACTGCCGACAAGCTGCGAGAATACGCCCTCGGGCATTCCCGTGTCGGCCGCTGCCTCGGCAATCGCCCGCGCCACCAGCTCCGCAGTGCCCAGATGCGCCTGATGCGCCTTGACGACGACTGGGCATCCGGCGGCCAGCGCCGACGCCGTGTCGCCTCCAGCGGTTGAGAAGGCCAGTGGGAAGTTGCTCGCGCCGAACACCGCGACCGGGCCGAGCGCGATCCGGCGCTGTCGGATATCGGGGCGTGGGAGCGGCACGCGGTCGGGCCGTGCCGGATCGATCCGGGCACCCTGCCAGCTCCCAGCCCGCAACTCTGCGGCGAACAGGCGCAGCTGACCGCTGGTGCGACCGACTTCGCCGGTGAGCCGCGGACGAGTCAGCGCGGTCTCGGCGTGAGCGCGCTCGACCAGCAAATCCCGGCGCTCGTCGATCAGATCGGCGATGCGCTCGAGGAACTCGGCACGCCGCTCGGCGGTGGTCGCCCGAAACACCGGAAACGACTGCGCTGCTAGCGCACAAGCCCGTTCGACGTGCTCGACCGACGCCGTCAGGTAGGCGGGGTCGAGGGCCGCGCCAGTGCGGGGATCGGAGGACCGGACCTCCTTGCCCGTGCCGATGACGGTTTCAGCTCCGATGACCATGGCGCCGGTCGGGCTGGTCTGGAGGGGAGCGGACACGAGTGTCTCCTTACGCTTCGTCACGGTCGGTAGCGTCAGGCGGTGGCGGTGCGCGACGTCTCGACGACACCAGCCAAAAGTGCGCGCTCGGCGTCATCCAGGTCAGTCAGCGGTGGTCGGACCGGACCGGCCGGGCACCCGACGAGATCCATGCCAGCTTTGACGATGCTCACCGCGTAACCCGCCTTTCGGTCACGAATCGCGGTGTAAGGCAGCACGACATCGTCGAGCAGTCGACGCACCTTCGTTCGGTCCCCTGCCCGCACCGCGCTGTAGAAGGTAAGGGCGAACTCGGGCAGGAAGTTGAAGATCGCCGAACTGTAGGTCGTGACACCCAACTCCAGGTACGGCAGAGCGAACGTCTCCGCCGCCGGCAGCCCACCGATGTAGACCAAGCGGTCGCCGAGACGCGAGTGGATCCGCGTGATTTCCTCCAGGTCACCGACACCGTCCTTGAACCCGATCAGGTTCGGGCAGGCGTTGGCAAGCGCAGCCACTGTGTCCGATGTGTACACGGCGTTCGCACGGCTGTAGAGCACCACGCCCAGCGAAGTGGATTCGCAGACCGCGCGCACATGAGCGATGAGGCCGTCGGCGGAGGCCTCGGTGAGGTAGGGCGGGAACAGCAGCAGGCCGTCGGCGCCGGCCGCCTCAGCGTCGCGGGCCATCTCGACCGCCTGCGCGGTGCCGTGTCCAGCCGGGGCGAGGATCGGGGTGCCCTCGGGCGCGCTGCCGGCGGCCGCTCGGACCACGGTGCCGACTTCCTCCGGGGTCAGGGACGAAGAACTCCCCCGTCCCGCCGGCGGCGAACAGACCGGCGATCTCGTACTTGCCGAGGCGGATGATGTTCTCCCGGTAGGCGGACTCGTCGAACGCCAGGTCCCGGGTGAAGTGGGTGACCGGGAACGACAGCAGTCCGGAGCCGAGGCGCTCGGCAAGTTCGGTCGGCGTGAAGGCGGGCATCAGTGGGTTCCTCCTGCGGGTGGTGCCAGTGCTCGGCGGCGACTGGAACCGACAGTAAAAACGAAACCGATGCGCGTCCAACACTCCTTCGGCATCGCGTGATACCGATAATGGATCGGTGACGCTGAGCCAGCAGGAGAGCACCCAGCGGTCTCTTACGAACACCTCGCCACCCACGAACAGGCCTTCGTCTTCACAACACCAAGAGTCCGCGTGCCACGACGACTAGGTCGACCGAGCCTGAAAAACCCCAATGCCCACGCAGGCATCAAAAACCACCAATCACTTCCGCGCAGGAACCACCCCACACGCCGTACCGCGTTCTCGTTCCACCCCGTTCCTCGTCGAGGACTACGCGCACACCGGCGCCGAGACCCACCCGTGGAGCGGGCACCGCGTGGGCAACGGGTATGCGGTGGCCGGGAACTTCATCGTGGACGGCCGTAGTCGACGCGATGGCCGAGCGGTTCGAGGCCACCACGGATGTCTTGCTGGCCGGGCGCTTGCTGGCGGCGCTGGAAGCCGGCCAGGGCGCGGGAGGCGACCGGCGGCGCAAGCAAAGCGCCTGCTTGTTCGTGCACCACGGCCATCCGTACCCATACCTGGATCTGCGGGTCGACGACCACGCTGACCCGGTCGCCGAACTCCGTCGCCTCTACGCCGTCGCCAAACGCGAACTGCTGCCCTTCGTTCACGCATTACCCCACCCGGGCGCGTCCGGCAGGCGAGTTCGAGCAGTTGCTCAACCTCGACTGACGGTCGGCTTGACGGCCGTAGAAGGCTGATCCGGCACTGTCGGAACCGCTAAAAACGGCTTTACCGGCTGTAGGAAACGGACAACACTCCTGCCCAGCGGCTGGTCCATCCTGGCCTTTCCTTGCCCTGTTCGCCGCTAACCGCCGCGGAATCCAGCGAGGCCGCTCGGCGTGAGGAAAAGGAGTGGTATGCGACCATCGGCGCCCGGTTCCACCCGATCCGGGTCGGAGGGACCGCGCAGCGGGACCAGCCAGGTGGACTGGTTCGTTTTGACCATCGCGCTCGGGGCTGTCGGAGCGGGCATAGCCCTCGGGAACACCCTTCTCCTCGCGGGCGGCTTGATCCTCGCGGCTTCCGCCAGGCATCTCTACTCGGGCCGTCGCCCACGGTGACGGGATTGCTGAAGATGAACTTCTCCGGGAACTCGTAGCCGACGAGGAATCCGCGCAGGTAGTCGCGGAGTTCGCCATCGGTCGCGGTCACGCCTGGTAGCAGGGCGACCACAGCCTGACCTCTTCTGTCCCATCCCATCCGGAAACGCGCAACACGGACGGAATGCGGTCGCCGGCTACCGCGTCGAACTCCGATCCCAGACGCACGTCCGGCCGGAGCTCACCCCATCGGGCAATCCGTCTTTGAAATAGATGACCAGAACATGACCGTGCGTTATCGCCTGCTTGGCTTGCTCAGACACCTCACGCACCTTTGTCAGGCGAATATCGCGTAACACCCTCTCCGTTTTCCACACTCCGGGCAACCTCGCCTCGGCAGTCTGCAAATCGACTGAAGTCTGGTGTCCCTGCCGTACCATTTTCTTCGCGCGTGCGACGTTCGTACGCGCGCCCTTCGGATCGACATCCGGCGGCATCGCGTTCAGATTCCGCTCCATTCGAGCACCAATTTCTTGATCATTACGCCGACGAGCTTTAGAAGCACCTTTCGGGCAGTCTCGATTTCCCAAAGGGGCGCACTTCCCTTAGCAGATTCTCCCCGAGTTCCGCCCCCGGCAGCAACTACTCCAGTGTGCACCGTCGGGCTGGTGGACGGTGGTCGAGCGCGTCGATGAGGTCGTCCGGCAGCGGGTCAGCGGCGGCGCTGACCTGGCGACTCCCCTGCGTAGCCGCCAGGCGCGTTTGAACCATGTGCGCCTCGATACACGTGTACTGACTGACAGGCCGAGCGCACCGGGAGGACTGGTTCCGTGAACCATATGGCAGCACCCGACAACTGGAGCGAGTACGAGAGAACGGAGCAAAGGAAAGCCCAAGACGAGCGTGTTATTCAGGAGTGGAAACGAACGAATGGCGGCAACGGCGACGCATTGAAGCACGTGCGCAATTTCGTCGAACACGTGCGCGGGGACATTGGGGTGGACGGCGTAATCGTCGAAGTTAACGCCATACCGATCAACGGGGGCTACAAGATCCAAGCGGATTATTACATGGAGCCGGACCCGCTGAACAATCTGCAAGCCTTGGGCTCGTCTGCGGGTCAGTTGTCGACTCGATCGTCGGCCCAGTCGGCTGGTGGCTCATGTGTGCGTGGAGGGGGCATCCCATTTGGGGGGCACGCCGGGGAGTTGGCCGATATGTTGCCCCAGGGAGGAGTGGGACTGCCGTACGAGGACGGCGGGCCGCCTTCCGGCGCCGCTCAGGTCGGTCGGCGAGTTCACAGCGGAGATGGTGTGGATGACACGGCGTCAGGTTCGGCTACCGCATCGGCCTGATGCAAGCGGCACGGAGCGGCAACGCCGGCCGCCGCGCCCCGGGCGGCGCCGAGTCCCCGGCACGTCCGGGACACGAGCGGGACACGAGCGGGTCGCGGAGCTGAGAAACGCGCGGCTACGCGTTGCGGAAAGCCCCGAAGAACCAACCGAAAGCGACCTCGAACTGGTCTGGATCGCCGCAACAGGCCGACCCGCCATCAACGCCGCCCTAGAACATCGGCCTGTCCCAAGGACTCATCGAGTCCACCAATACCAAAACCCGCCTGCTGACCCGCATTCAGCATCCCGTTCGGGTTCCGAAGCCCCGAAACACTCATCGCCCTGACCGTGGTCGCCCTCGGGTGCCACACCCCGCCCTCCCCGTACGGACATAAATATCCACAGAGACAGCAGAAGGGCCCAAAAGGCGCAAGATCGAGACGGCACCCTTCGCCGACGCTCACTGTAGATCCACTTCGTGGCATGAGCCCGCTGACCGGCACCTACGCGCCGGTCAGCGGGCTGTTGCCCACAAGAGACGGTGACCCGCGAGGACCGATAACTCCAGGACGAACCGGTGCCGTTCAACGCGGTACAACTCTCGCATCAGGTCGATACAAGTTCCCCAAAGACCTCCCGCGCCTTCTCCTGTAGTCAATGACCGATGCCCGCCGGATCCGGGTACTGGATACGACCACGCAGCCAACCTCTCGGCGCTGAGGTAGGTCGGCGGGACTCTTGCCACACCATCCGGGACTGTCGAAAACTCAATCCATCACCGGCTTGGTTTTGGCCTTATCCGTGGGAACGTGTCTGACGCCATCCCCGGGTGGAGGACGATTCGGGTATGCATGACCTTCTCTCCCCTCCTCTCGCCGGCTACCAGTCACTCGACATCACCGGCCCAACGAGGTGTCCGCGATCGTGACCTTGTTCCTCGGTAGCGGCGGCGGAGTTATGTTGGAAAATTACCGACATTTGTGCCAGCAAGGTCAACAATTGACTATTGGCTCGGTACGCTATACGGTCGGCCCACTTGTTGGAGCACATGCCCGCAAGCCCCGTCACATCGATCGGCGCGTCCCCAGCGGGCTTTCCTCAAGGAGGTTCGAAGATGACCGACCACGCCCCCGGCGCGCGTGGCCCACGATCAGGCCTGCAGGCGCTCGCCGCGGGAAGCATCGGCAACTTCGTGGAATGGTTCGACTTCGCGATCTACTCGGCGTCCATCCCCATCATCGCCAGGCTCTTCTTCCCCCCAGGCAACGATTACGCTGCGTTGCTCTCAGCATTCGCGCTATATGGCGTGGCCTTCCTTGCCCGGCCCCTGGGCGGCGTTGTCTGGGGCAATCTGGGCGATCGGGTCGGCCGTCGCAACGTGCTCGCTACCATCGTGTTGCTGATGGGTGCCGCCACGATGGCGATCGGGCTGTTGCCCACCTACGCCACTGTCGGGCTGCTCGCGCCGATCCTGCTGGCCCTGTGCCGGCTGCTCCAAGGCTTCTCCGGCGGCGGGGAGTTCACCGGTGCGACGTCGTTCATCACCGAGTATGCACCGCCCAATCGGCGCGGACTGTTTTCCGCCATCTCCGCAACCTTCACCACGCTGCCGGCGGTCCTTGGCACCCTGACCGTGCTGGGCATGCGGGTGATCATGTCCGAGGCGGCTTTCATTGAGTGGGGTTGGCGGGTTCCGTTCCTAATCGGCGGCCCACTCGCGATCGTCGGCCTGATCATCCGGCTGCGCATGCACGAGACGCCGGCGTTCCAGGAGGTAGCGGGCAAGCACGAGGTCGAGAAGGCGCCGCTGCGCGTGGCCGTGCGGCATCATGGCCGGCAAATCGCGCTGGTGTTCGCCATCGCGTCGCTAAGCGGGCTGGGTGCCTACACGCTGGGCACGTACTTCGTTTCCTACCTCACAGTGACGATCAAGATCAGCCCGACGGCGGCGCTGCTGGCGAACGCCGCCGCGCTCACGGTGACCGTTGCGCTGGTGCCGGCCGCGGGGATGCTTGGCGACCGGATCGGCCGCAAGCCGCTGCTGTTTATCGGCTCGGCAGGGTTCATCGCGCTGAGCGTGCCGGGCTACCTGCTCGCCGCCCAAGGCAGTCTGTCGACAGCCATCCTCGGCCAGCTCTTCGTCGCGCTGCCGTGGTGCTTCGTGGTCGCCGCCGTCGTAGTAATACAGATGGAGATCTTCCCGACGCGGGTGCGCTACAGCGCCTCATCGATCGGCTACAACCTGGCATACATGGTCTTCGGCGGTACGGCGCCCCTGGTCGCCACCTGGCTGGTGTCGATCACCGGCAGCTCCATCGCACCGGCGTTCTACCTAATGATTGTCGCCGCCGCGGTCTTCGTGGTCGCTTTTGCGCTGCCCGAGACATCGCGGCTGGCGCTGCGGACCGGCGCCGAGCGGCCAGAGCCGGTGGTGTGAGCCGACCGTTCCGCCGCGTCAGCGCCCGTTGCCCAAACCGTTCATCACCAAGGCCGACCTGGCGGAGCTCCGCGCACGGCTGGAGAACCCGGCACCTTCCTACCCGCAGATGAAAACGTGCGGGAAGGTCGCCTGCGGCTTCGACCAGGCCCGGATCCGGGCCTCCCGCGCTCGCCGCCCAGCCCACCTGCGAAGGTGATTGTGCTGCCACCGCCGACAACAACCGGGTTCGAGATCATCGAAGGCTTCGGTCAGCCGATCCCTGTTCATCCTTGTTGTCGCACGATGGGGGCACGGATTCGGTTTCGATCCTTCGGCGAATATTCGGCGAACGTAGGCTTCCCAGTTACCCGCATTATTTCGATCCCCGGGGAGGTGTGGTGGCTACGACAAGCCAGAACACGAGGTCGAAGGCCAGATCCTCAGGCGGTGCCCGTGGCGACCGTTCGCAGAGCACGACGGGGGCTGGGCGTGATTCGGGCACTGCGACGGTGAAGCTGCCGTTCGTGACGGCGGAGTTTCGCCGCACAGCGGTGCGTGTTCCAGGGCGTGATGCCGTCGCAGCTGGGGTCTACAGCGTGCGGGAGCACCTTCCTTCGCCCGGGCAATTGGCGTTTTACGGCGGCCTGGGGGCACTGGCGGCGTTGTCGTTGATCGAGTGGCCGGTGGCGGCAGCGATCGGGATCGGTACGGTCGTCGCGCAGCGAGCTGGTGAGCGAGCATCGGGTTCATCGCAGGCCAGGTCGCGGCCTGCAGCTGGCCGTACCACCGCGTGACCCTGCTTGGTGGGTTGAAGACACTCGCGTCGCAATTCGCGACGCCGACGGTAGCCGTCGCGCGTGGCGTCTTGGGTGGCGGTGGTGGTCGGCGGGCGTGGGCCGCTGACGGGCGCGCGCACATCGAGGTGCGCGGCGTGCACGAGCCGGGGACCGAATCGGCGGCCGAGCAGATCACCGATCGGCTCACGCAGCTTCCTGGCGTGCGGTGGGCCGAGGTCAACGCGGCGCTGGGGCGAGTGATCATCGGGCACGATCCGGAGGTGGTCGAGCTCGCCGAACTGGTCAACGCGGTGGACGAAGCCGAGCAGGCCAGTGGTTTGGGCGATCACCCGCGCAGCGAAAGCAATGCTTTGCGCCCCGGCGATGCGGCCAGGGCCTTCGGCAACACCGTGGTGATGGGGACGAACCTCGCGGGTTTGGGCTATGCCGTGGCCGCCCGCTGGCTGCCGGTACCTGCGCTAGCTGCGTCGATTCCGGCGTTGATCTCCACCGCTGACTCCGTGCAGGGAATCCGTGGCGCCGTCCAGTCGCGGCTGGGCGCGTCGGCCACGGATTTGTTGTTCGGTCTCGGGAATGCTGCGGCGAACACCTTGGCCCAGCGTCCGACGACCTTGTTGTCTGATGCCGCGCATCGGTTCTGCTTGGTGCGGGAGTCCCAGGCGGTGCAGCGGAATTGGGCCCGGCGGGAAGCCGAGTTCGGCGACCGGCCCGAGCACCACCGGTGTGAGCCTGTCGAGGTGGGTTCTCGCCCGACGCCGCTGCCAGGCGGACCAATCGAGCGGGTGGCGAACACCTCGGCGATCGCCGGGCCCGCTGCCTTCCTCGGAACCCTGGCGGTGACCCGCAACCTGCTGCGCGCACAGGGGTTCCTGGTCGCGGGCGTGCCGCGAGCGGCGAGGTTGGGCCGTGACGCGTTCGCAGCACAACTCGGGATCGCGATGTCGCAGCGGGATGCGCTGGTGCTCGACCCGCGAATCCTGCGGAGGCTGGACCGGATCGACACGATCGTGATCGACACGACGGCCCTGCGCACCGGAACACAGCGGGTGCGCGACGTGATTCCGCTCAACGGCGAAGTCGACATCGCAGGATTGTGGGAACGAGCGCACGCCTTGGTCGGCGTGATGGCGCGATCAGATGCGGTAGAAGACGGGTGGGCGCTCTCGAGAGCGCGCCCCGGGGATCTGCCGCACGTGGAGCTGGAAGACAGGATTCGGCAGAGCACCGACCGGGGCATACGAGCCTGCACCCTCGAGCGGGGCGGGCACCCGGTTGCCCTCGTCGAGGTCGAGGAGGAACTGGAGCCGCTGACCGACGAGCTTCTCGCCGCGGCCCGTGAGGTGGGCTCGGTTGTGCTCGCCGGAGCGGACACTCGGCTTGCGGAGAAGTTGGATGTTGATCGCATCGCTGCCGCCGGCGAAGACCTCTCGGTACTCGTGCGGGAATTGCAGGCTGAAGGCCGCTGCGTCGCCGTGGTCTCGACGCGCGATCGCGCCGGTCTGGCCGCCGCTGATCTCGGAATCGGTGTCGCCGGCCACGGACCGCCGCCCTGGGGGGCGCATCTGATCACCGGGCCTGGCCTGGGCGAGGCGTGCGCCCTGCTGGGGTTGATCCCCACCGCCCGCACCGTCAGCCGGCGCAGCGCCCAGCTCGCCGTCATCGGCTCCGCCAGCGGCGCCCTGCTGGCCGCACTCGGACCTGCCATCGGCAGCCAGGCCCGCGCGGCGGTGCCCGTGTCCGTCTGCGGGCTCCTGGCTCTCGGCGCCGGGACGTACTGGGGCATGCAGGCGGGTCGACGTCCGGTGCCCTCCGTCACACCCCGCACACCCTGGCACGCCATCTCGGCCTCAACGGTGCTGGAGCTCCTCGACAGTTCGCCGGACGGCCTGACCGACGGCGATGCGCAGCAACGCGCACTCCACCGGAACGGGCATTCCCGGCCGGAGGGGACAAGCCTGATCATGGCTTGCCTGGACGAATTGGCGAGCCCGCTGACACCCGCGTTGGCCAGTGGAGCGGGGATCTCCGCCAGCATCGGAGCGGCCGCCGACGCGGTCATCATCAGTGGCGTGCTGGGGTTGAACGCGCTGATCGGCGGCGTGCAACGGGTCAGCGCCGACCGCGCTCTGCGCAAACTCCTGGATGCCACCGCAATCCCAGTCGCGTTGCGCCGCAAGGACAAACGCACCCGCGTGCCCGCCGACGAACTCGTACCCGGCGACGTCATCGACCTGGTGGCAGGCGACGCCGTCCCCGCGGACTGCCGCCTGCTGGAAGCCGACGGACTCGAAGTCGACGAGTCCAGCCTGACCGGCGAATCCCAACTCGTCACCAAAACCACCGCCGCCACGCCCGCGGCAGCGGTAGCCGACCGGCACTGCATGCTCTACCAGGGAACCGCGATCGCGGCCGGGCGCGCCGTCGCCGTCGTCGTCGCCACCGCAGAGGCCACCGAAGCCGGCAGCGCGGCAGGCACCGACAACGCCCCGGACCGTCCCGGCGGGGTGGCGGCGCGCCTGCGGACCCTGACCAAGGTCACCGTGCCGATCTCCATCGGCGCCGGCGGACTGCTACTCGTCGCGGACCTCCTCCGGCGTCAACCCTTCGGCGCGGCCCTGGGCCGAGCGGTAAGCCTGGCCGTCGCAGCAGTACCGGAAGGTCTGCCCTTCGTCGCCACAGTCGCCGAGCTGGCGGCAGCCCGGCGATTGTCGAAACGCGGCGCCCTCGTACACAATTCCTCGACAATCGAGGCACTGGGCCGAGCGGACGTGCTGTGCTTCGACAAGACCGGCACCCTCACCGAAGGACGCATCGCCCTACGCGGGGTATCCAACGGAGCCACCACCCGCGACGTCGAAAACCTATCCACAGCGGACAGAAAGATCCTCGCGGCAGCACTGCGCGCCAGCCCGGCAGCACAAGACGGTGAAATCCTGCCACACCCCACTGACCGCGCAGTCGTCAACGGTGCCCGCGACCTCGGGGTGCAGCCCAGCGAAGGCACCCCAGGCTGGCAACTCGTCGAAGAACTCCCCTTCGAACCCTCGAGGGGCTACCACATGGTGCTCGGACGCGTCGGCAACAACCACCTGCTCAGCATCAAGGGCGCCCCGGAGGTGGTGCTCGCCCAATGTACCCACTGGCACCGCGACAACGCCGACGTGGACGTGGCCCTCGACGATGACGCACGCCTGGGCGTGGAAAAGGAATTCGACCGACTGGCGCGCCAGGGATACCGCGTGCTGGCCGTCGCCGAACGGCCCGCCACCGGCCGCCGCGACCTCGACGACTCCCGCCTGCGCGACCTCCGGCTGACCGG
>NZ_JBSFLZ010000158.1:0-14530 GCF_053599315.1 Saccharopolyspora sp. NPDC000995 | reverse complement strand
GTTGTTTATTAGTGTCGTGATTTATGTGGGGTGCTAGTGGTATAGACCGCTGTCGTGGGGGACGGCCA
The DNA here is from genome assembly GCF_053599315.1 of Saccharopolyspora sp. NPDC000995. NCBI lineage: Bacteria > Bacillati > Actinomycetota > Actinomycetes > Pseudonocardiales > Pseudonocardiaceae > Saccharopolyspora > Saccharopolyspora sp. NPDC000995. The sequence goes on along the minus strand of NZ_JBSFLZ010000158.1, from coordinate 14,462 downwards.
GCCGGGCGACACGCCCGCCCACCCCCCCCAGCCGCACGACCGTCACGCCGCTGGAGCGCACCGGGTCGCCCCGAGCACATCCCGGCGCCGCCACATCCCAAACAGCCGGTATAGCGCCGAAAGGCGCTCACGGATGGCGACCATCGGCTACCCACCTGCCATTCGTCAACTCGCTCGGAGTGAGGCGCTCGCTTCGGCGGGTTCGGGTGGAACCTCGGGCGGGGCAGTTCGCCGGGCGAGCTTGATGCTGCCCAGCAGCACTCCGCCGACCACGACCGCTGCGGCCGCGAGCTCGATCGGGTGCGGCTGCTCGCCCAGTACCAGCCAGGCAGTGGTGAAGCCGACCACCGGGACCAACAGCGAGAACGGTGCGACCAGGCTGGCCGGGTAGCGGCCCATCAGGGTCGTCCACAGGCCCGAGCCGACGATGGTCGCCAGCAGCGAGGTGTAGGCGAGGCCGCCGATCGCGTACCAGCCGGTCGGCGAGTCGAATGCGGTCGCCACCGCGTGCCAGCCCGCCGTCGGGCCTTCGACCACCGCGGACAGCGCGAACATCGGCAGCGGCGGCACGATGGCGATCCACAGCGTCAGGTGCAGCGGGTTCGGCGCGTTCGCCTTCCGACTGCACAGGTTTCCCAGCGCCCACGAGAGCGCGCCGCCCAGCGTGATCAGCATCGGCAGCAGGCTGGCGCTCTGGGCGCGGTGCCAGCCGATCGCCATCATGCCGAGCACCGCGGCGAGGATGCCGACTATCTGAATCGGGGTGATCCTCTCCCGCAGCAGCAGCGCGCCGAGCAGCACGGTGAACGGCGCCGACGCCTGCTGCACAAGTGAGGCCAGCCCGGTCGGCATCCCGATGTTCATCGCCACGAACAGGAACGCGAACTGCAGGGTGCCGAAGAACAGCCCGTAGCCGAGCAGCCAGCGCCACGGCACCTTCGGGCGCGGCACGAACAGGAGCACCGGCAGCAGGACCGCGAAGCGGAGTCCGGCGAGAAACAGCGGTGGGAACTGGCCGAGGCCGTAGTCGAGCGCGATGAAATTGCCGCCCCAGAGCACGACGACCACCAGTGCCAGCAAGCGGTCGCGAGAGGTCACAACTGGCAGCTTGCTGGTCGATTCCGTGAAGTACAAACGATATTAATTACAGGTAACATGTACTATTCCTTCATGGACGTTCGCAGGTTGAGACTCCTGCGGGAACTCGCTGATCGCGGAACCGTGACCGCCGTCGCGGGGGCCCTGTCCTACACCCCGTCGGCAGTGTCGCAGCAGATCCGCGCGCTGCAGGCCGAGGTCGGCGTGCAGCTGACCGAACCGGCCGGCCGCGGGCTGCGCCTGACCGACGCCGGCCGGTCGCTCGCGGCGCGCGCCGACGAGGTGCTCGCCGCGCTGGACCGGGCCGAGGCCGAGCTGGACAGCTACCGCTGCACGCCGCGCGGCTTGGTACGGGTCGCGATCTTCCCGTCCGGCGCGTTGCTGCTGCTCCCGGGCCTGCTGCGGCGGATGCTCGAACAGCCCAACGTGCGTTTGGAGTGCCGCGACGTCGACATGACCCCGCCGGAAGTCCCCGAGCTGACCGCCGACTTCGACCTCGTGGTCACGCACCGGGACGACCAAGCGCCACCGTTCGACAGCGAGCGCATGGCGATCACGCCGCTGCTGCGGGAGCCCCTGGACGTCGCGCTGCCGCAGGGCCACCGCCTCGCCGCCAAGGACCGCATCGAACCGGCCGAGCTGGTGGGCGAACCCTGGTTGAGTGTGGACATCGGTTTCCCGGTGGATGACGTGCTGCGTTCCCTCGCGGTCCGCACGGGGGTCCGGCCGGAGGTCGTGCAGCGGATCAACGACTTCCGCGTGACTGAGGCGCTGGTCGCGGACGGCCACGGCGTCGCGCTTCTCCCCAGATACACCGTGGACAGCCCGCGGCTGGTCATGCGCCCGCTGGCCGGTGTCCGAGCCGGGCGCAACGTCGAGGTCGTCTCCCGGAAGGGGGCGTCGGAACGCCCGGCGGTACGGGTGGTCCTCGACGCCCTGCTGGCGGAGGCGGCCGCCGCTACCGGGCTGTGCGATCAGAAGTAGCTCAGAAGGACCGAACTTCGCTGGTGGCGCGGGCGGATTGCGAAGAAACGCGGTCGTCGTCCGTCCTCGATCGCGCAGCAGGTGAAAACCGGAATGACCAGACCAGACGGGCTCGCATGTTCGCGGTAACCCTCGCCGCCCTGATCAGCACGGCCGGTTGCGGTGGTGGTGCCTCCTCCGCGCCCACCGCGCCGGAATCGGCCGCGCCGACGTCGTTGGGCTCGAATCTGGCCGCGGGACCGATGATTAGCCAGCGACCTGGGTGAACGTTGATCTTCTGCGCGTCACTTCGGGGCGTGGTCGCGGGCCCAGCGGCAGATCGCCGCCACCTCTTCGGCGTGGGTGGGGAGGGTGTCGTCGGCTATGCCCACGACCGGGATGTGGGCTTCTCGCGCCACATCGGACGGACGGCGCAGGAACCCCTTCTCGTGCACGCCGGTGCTACCCGAGCCGGGCGTGCCGTCGGCTAGGTGGCCGGTGGTGCGGGCGTAGCGGGTGAGGACGCGGGGCTTGCGCAGGTCGCGGTCCGCGCCATACCACTGCTGGCTCAGCGGGAAGATCGCCGACAGCGCGTCCCACCAGCCCTCCGTCGCCAGCACCAGCTCGGGGTGGCGGCGGCGCAGCTCGTCGGCCATCCGGCGGTAGCCGTCGATCACCTCGTAGCGAGGGTCGTTGAACCAATAGCCCAGGGTGTCCAGAAACGCCGCGTCGACGCCGAAATCTCGCACCAGCGCCGAAATCGACGCCACCAGGTGGGCGCGGAACTCCGGCTCGCCCGGGTTTAGGAACACCTGGTCGCCCTCGCCGCCCCGGTCGCTGTCCCAGTCCGGCCGGTTCAGCAGCTCCACGTAGCGGTTGGTGTCGTTGCGCAGCACCGACTGCTCCCACGCCGGGTACTCGAGCACGTTCGCGCCGTGCCCGCCTAACATCGGCATCAGCCGCACGCCCAGCTGCCGCGCGGTGTGCGCGAGCGCGGCGAATCCCTCGGTACCGCCCAGGTCTTCGCCGGGCCGGTACCGCGGGTAGGCGTAGTAGTAGCGGCCCTCCCAGCCGGGCAGGTACGCCAGCACGCGGTGGGGGTCGATGTGTTGCGCGACGAACCGCAGCGCCTCGGCCATCTGCGCGAACGTGTTGAACACGTAGCCCGTCCAGTGCTGTCCGTGCAGGGTCACCACCAGCGAGGTCTGCCGCAGCCACTCCGGCACGTCCTTGCGGGACGACCACGGCACCAGGTTCTGCGCACCCTCCACGAAGGACAGGTGATCGTCGAGGTCAGCGTCGGCGCTGTGCTCGGTGGTGCCCAGTCGCAGCCGGATCGAAGGAACCCGGCAGGTGGTCGAGCGCGCGGTGGCCGACGGCACGTGCACCAGCTCCGCGATCGGGTCCGGCGCGTAGGGCGGCTGGTGGACGTGCAAGATCTTCCGCCGCACCAGCGGATCGCGGACGCTGAGCACCAGCCCGTTCGGTTCGTCCCCGGCCGCCACCCACGGCGTCGCCCAGTCGGGGCCGGGGTACTCCAACTGGAACCGCTGGCCGTTGACGCCGTGCGCCCAGCCGCGACCGGTGTTCGGCGCCCACCAACCGGCCCGCAGCTGGTCGGCGGGCAGGCCGCGCACCAGGAGCTTCACTGCCTTCACTGGCTCGTCGTGGCGCACCGTGATCGACCACTCCAGCACGCCGGCCGTGCGGGTCACCTCGATGTCGGCCTCACCGGCGTCGACCGGCACCTGCTGCCCGAGCCGCGCGTACCGGTCCGCGTGCACGTGGATGCGGTCGCCCTCACGGACGTGCGTCCGCTCGACGTCCATGCCGTAGCCGTTGGCCGTGGTGAAGACTTGCAGCGCCCACTCCACCCCGGCTTTGCCGGGAACGGGGAAGTAGGGGTCTCGGGGATCGAAGCTCAGGTCGGTGTCGATGAGGGCCACGGCGTCGCCTCCGGTACCTCGGCGCCGCGGGACAGGTAGCCCGCGGCTCGATCCAGCAGCGCGGCGAGGTCATCGGCTTCGTCGGCGGTGAAGATCAGCGTGTCACCCGGGGGCAGCACCACCGCGACCCGATCGCCCACCACCAGCACCGTCATGGTGCCCGAACCCCACGGTGCGATGCACGGGATTCGCCAGCGGAGCTTCTCGGTCGGATCCTCGGTCGGCCACATGTCCACCTCAACACTGCTGAGCTTCGGTGCCTGACGTAACCCGGTGATCCGCCCATCATCAAGCCCGGTACCCCGAACGAGTGATCAAAGAGGAGGGAGAGGTTTGTCGGAAGGCAGAGATAGCGGCGGTCCCTAGCTCGTCAGGCAAGCGGCGCAGCCGCTTCCTCTTTCCGCACCTACACGACCGCGCAGCGATGCCCAACTTGGACATACGCAAATCGGGATCCCGCAGTCCAGGCGGCGTCTGAGGTTGCGTTACCCGCACCGCTACGCAGGACGTCCCGAGCTCCTTCAACGACAACCAAGGGGAGGGGCCGGTGTCCCCGACGTTTCCCCCGTCCTCCGGCCGCTCCCCCTGATCCTGTGTTCCCCAGGGGGCGTCGCTTGGCATCCTGCGACGGTGTCAATGGTGCCGATTGGAACGAAGGCGCAATACCATCTTTGGTCGAGTGTGTTCACCATACCGGGCGCTGGTTTTCGGCCCAGCGAATTGCGATTTCCGGCGTACTCCGGTCACCGGTTCGGCGCTTCCGGAGTGCCGTCCGCCGGGTCGGCGTAGCCATATTCATGGCCTGCGACCTGGTACAACTCCGCGTAGCGGGCCAGTCGGTCGCGATCGAGCAGGACTCCGATGCCCGGCCGGTCCGGTACCCGCAGCCTGCCACCCGGATAGGGCAACGGGCCGCCCTCGACGACGTCGTCGGCGAGCAGCCGGCCGTAGGACTGGTTGGCGCAGCGGAATCCCGGCGTCGCGGCGATCAAGTGGGCCGCGGCGTACGTCGCCACCCCGAGCTCGCCGAGGCTTTGCTTGACGACCGGGAGGCCCGCCGCCTCGCAGATCCCGGCGGAGCGCTTCATGTTCAGCAGGCTGCCGTCCAGCATGTTGTCCACCGAGATCGCGTCGGCCGCACCCTGCCGGATCACGTTCAGCTGGTCGTAGCGGGTCCGCGACGCTTCGTCGGCAAGCAGCGGCACCCCGGCGCGGGCGCGCAGCCGGGCCATCTCGGGAAGGTTCCGGCCGGACACCGGTTGTTCGGCGAACTCGATGTCATAAGGCTCCAGCGCGCGCAGGGCCTGAAGCGCCGCCGCAGGGGACCAGGACTCGTTGGCGTCGATCCGCAGTGACGGCCCGCCGCCGAGGCCGTCGCGGATCGCGGCGACCCGCTCGACGTCGGTGGCCTGGTCCGAGCCGCCGACCTTTACGTAGAAGCTCTCGAAGCCTGCCGCCGCACCCCGGGCGGCCTGCTCCCGCATCCACTCCGGGGTGCCCTGCGGGACGTAGTGCAGGTATTCGACCTCCTCGCGCAGCGGGCCGCCGAGGAGATTGACCAGCGGCTGGTCGCAGGCCTTGCCGACGATGTCCCAGCAGGCCATGTCGATGGCGGCCATCGCGGGGTTGGTGGTGCCCACGTGGTGCCAGGTGCCGACGATGTCGATCAGCTTCGCGATCCGCTCGGTGCGGAACGGGTCCTCGCCGATGGCGAACCGCTCTACCGAGCGCAGCACGGCGAGCACGATCTCGGCCGACGGGTACGCCGGGGCCTCGCCTAGGCCGGTGATGCCTTCGTCGGTGTCGATCTCGATCAGCACGCTGACCAGGCCGCGCCGACTGCCGTAGGCCCACTTCTCGTCGGTGTTGAACGGTACGGCGACCGGGATGCTGCGGATGCCGATTATGCGCAAAACGCCCTCCCCCCAGGGCGTCGTGAGCGGCTGGGCTGCGCCCGCTCGCGACTGCTGTGTGGTTACCGTCACATCAACCTCCGTCCTGCGCCAAAGATGGGCATGGCTTCCTCTGCCGTCGATGGCGCCAAGCGCGGTTGGCATACGTACCCTGGCCGGGGGCCGGTCGTCCCAGACGACCGCGACGCGTTCTCGAATCGAAATGGGCGTTCATGATCGAGTGGCTGGACACGATCCCACCCGGGGTGATCTACCTCGTGGTCGGATTGATCATCGGGCTGGAAAGCGTCGGGATCCCGCTACCCGGCGAGATCATGCTCGTCAGCGCCGGCGTCGCGGCCTCGCAGGGCGTCGCCAATCCGATCGTGCTCGGCGCGGTCGCCGCTAGCGGCGCGATCATCGGTGACTCGATCGGCTACGCGATCGGCAAGCGCTACGGGCGCACGCTGCTGGGTTGGCTGGGGCGCAAGCTGCCGAAGCATTTCGGGCCGAAACCGGTGCGCCAGGCGGAGCGGGCGTTCGACCGCTACGGCGCGTGGGCGGTGTTCGGCGGCCGGTTCGTGGCGCTGCTGCGCATCCTCGCAGGTCCGCTGGCTGGCATCCTCGGCATGAAGTACCGCAAGTTCCTGATCGCGAACGCGACCGGCGGCATCGCGTGGGCGGGCACGGTGACGACGCTGGCCTACATCTTCGGCGTGGTGGCCGGGCAGTGGTTCCACCGGTTCTCATGGGTCGCCCTCATCGTCACAGTCGTCATCGGCTGGCTGATCGTGCACGTGGTGCGCCGCCGCGCGGAGAAGGCCGACGAAGCCGAGGAACTGGAAGAAGCGGAAAAGCCGGAAGGATCCGCAGACCCGGTGGAGGTCGAACGCACCGAACCCGAAACCGACGCTCCAGTGCGCTGACCCCGCTGGCCCGCAGTTTTCAATTGAAACTGGGAACGGCCCGTTCGCCCCGTTCGCGGGGGACGAACGGCCCGTTGGCGTTGCGTCGGTCAGCGGTTGGCGCGGTTCACCGCGGACACCACTGCGCGCAGCATCGCGGTGATCGTCGAGGTGTCGACGCCGACGCCCCAATAGATCTTGTCGTCCACCGCGCACTCCAGGTAGGCCGCGGCCCTCGCGTCGTCACCGGCCGTGAGCGCGTGCTCGTGGTAGTCCATGACCCGCACGTCGTAGCCGATGCTGCTCAGCGCGTCGACGAAGGCCGATACCGGGCCGTTGCCGGTGCCGGTGATCTCGTGCTCCTCGCCGTCCACGACCACGGTCGCGGTGATGCTCTCGTTGCCGTTCTCGCCGGCCGCCCGCTGCCGGACCAGCTTCAGCGGCGCGGTGGCCTCCAGGTACTCGCTGGAGAACGCCGACCACATCGCCGTCGGGCTGACCTCGCCGCCCTCGGAGTCGGTGTGCGCCTGCACCACCTTGGAGAATTCGATCTGCAGCTTGCGCGGCAGGTCCAACTGGTGCTCGGTCTTCATGATGTAGGCGACGCCGCCCTTGCCGGACTGCGAGTTGACCCGGATCACGGCTTCGTAGGTGCGGCCCACGTCTTTCGGGTCGATCGGCAGGTATGGCACCTCCCACGGGTAGTCATCCACGCTGGTCCCCGCCTTGTTCGCCTCGTCGCGCAGCGCGTCCAGGCCCTTGTTGATGGCGTCTTGGTGGCTGCCGGAGAAGGCCGTGTAGACCAGTTCGCCGCCCCAGGGGTGCCGCTCCGGCACTGGCAGCTGGTTGCAGTGCTCGACGGTGCGCTTGACGTAGTCGATGTCGGAGAAGTCGATCTGCGGGTCGATTCCCTGGCTGAACAGGTTCATGCCCAGTGCCACCAGGTCGACGTTGCCGGTGCGCTCGCCGTTGCCGAACAGGCAACCCTCGATGCGGTCCGCGCCTGCCTGATAGCCCAGCTCGGCGGCTGCGATGCCGGTGCCGCGGTCGTTGTGCGGGTGCAGGGAGAGGATCACCGAGTCGCGGCGGGCCAGGTTCCGGTGCATCCACTCGATGGAGTCGGCGTAAACGTTCGGGGTGGCCATTTCGACGGTGGCGGGCAGGTTCAGGATCACCGGCCGCTCTGGGGTGGGCTGCCAGATCTCGGTGACCGCGTCGCACACCTCGGCGGCGTAGGACAGCTCGGTGCCGGTGTAGGACTCCGGCGAGTACTGGAAGCGGAAGTCGGTGTCGGAGTACTTGCCGGCCAGTTCGAGGGTCATCTCGGCGGCCATCGTGGCGATCTTCTTGATGCCCTCGCGCTCCTCCCGGAACACGACGCGGCGCTGCAGGATCGAGGTCGAGTTGTAGATGTGCACGATCGCTTGCGGTGCGCCTTCCAGCGACTGGAAGGTCCGCTCGATCAGCTCCGGGCGGCACTGGGTCAGCACCTGGATGCGGACGTCCTCGGGGATCGCGCCGTCCTCGATGATCTCCCGGACGAAGTCGTAGTCGGTCTGGCTGGCGGCCGGGAAGCCGACCTCGATCTCCTTGAAGCCCATCTGCACGAGCAGGTCGAACATGCGGCGCTTGCGGGCCGGCGACATCGGATCGATCAGCGCCTGGTTGCCGTCGCGCAGGTCGACCGCGCACCACAGCGGGGCCTTGGTGATGCGGTTGTCCGGCCAGGTCCGGTCGGGCAGCGATACGTTCTCGACCAGTTCGTGGAACGGGCGGTAGCGGTGGTAGGGCATGGCGCTGCCCAGCTGCGTGTTCCACGGAGCCTGGTCGGCGGGTGCTGGCCGGGACGGCTTGTGCACCTTGCCGGTGAACGGGGCTTGGGCGTCGGGTGTGTTGCTGCTCATGCGAGTGGTTCTCCTGCTCGGTTACCGGGTCTGACCGACGACCGGCACGTTCAGACCCCGCGACGAGGGGCCGGTCTATGAGACCCCGTCGCGGCGGCGAAGCAGGAGAACGCGAGCCACGGCCATAGGCTAACCGCAGTAGCGGCCCGAAATGCAAGCGGGATGTCCAGATGGTGGGAACTGACACGTGGTGATCCGGGGATTCCCGGCTGCGCACCGCGTGTCGCCGGTTTCGGGCGATTCCTGGCTTCCCGATCTCCTCGCCTGGCACAGTGGCCGGTGGATCAAGGGGAGGGGCGGTCGGATGGCGGAGAAGAAGGGGCGATCCGCGGTCGCGGCGCTGATCAACGGCGCGGGTTTCCTGCTCGCCGCGCTGCTCGTGCTGCACATCGTGTTCGTGGTGACCGGTTTCCCGGCGGAGAACGGGTTGGCGCAGTCCGTGGCGCAGGCGGCCGAGCCGCGGGCGTTGTTCTTCCCCGGTCTGGTGCAGGCGCCGGGCGAGGTGCTGCAGGTGCTCCTCGACTACGGCCTGGCGGCGGTTTTCTGGGTGCTGGTGGGCGGGGTGCTGGCTCGCGTGTTCGGCTGACCTCGCCGGTCGTGCCAAACTGGAGAGCGTGGCGGAGGACGTGAGCACGCAAGCGCAGGAGGGCGGCGTGCGCCGCGCTGACCTGCGACGGGCACGGGCCCGTGTGGCCGGTGTGCTCGTCAACGTCGTCCGGTGGGTGGGCACTCTCGGTGCCGCGCTGCTCGTGATCCACGTCGTGTTCACCGTCGCCGGTGCCAACCCGGACAACGGCATCACGCGGTTCGTCGCGTTCTGGGCGGAGACGCTGGCGCTGGGTTTCCAGGACCTGTTCATGCCGGATGACCCGAAGCTCGCGGTGGCGGTCAATTACGGCGTCGCGGCGCTGTTCTGGCTGATCGCCACGTCGATGGCCGTGCGGATCCTCCGCGCCCTCACCTGAGAGTCCACTTCGGACTTCTCTTGTGGCCTACAAACTCCGGGATCCCGCGCCCGAGTAGGCCCTGAGGTTCCGCTAGCCGCACCGTCACTGAGAACGAGACTGGAAGCAGTCCCGAGTGTGATCAAACCCAAGATGTGACGCCGGTGGCGTTTGCGCGGTGCGGTGGCAGTTGCCGCGTGACAATCGGAAGCATCCCCAATGCCGCTCGGCGTAGAGCGCGTGTCCCCCCCGTCACCGAAGGGATGTGCGTGTGACGACCGAAGCGTTCCACAGGCTCGTGCTGCCGCAGTGGTTGCCGCGGATGCTGCGCCCGATACCGATTCCCGCCGACTGGACGCGGGCGTGCGCGGTGAGCATCGGCGTGGGTGCCCCCCAGGTCGTGGGCCTGCTCACCGGCCGGATCGACGAGGCCGTGCTTGCCTCGGTCGGCGCGCTGTGCGCAAGCTTCTCGGACCTGACCGGCTCGTACCGGTATCGGCTGCGCCAGGTGGGCCTGGCCGCGATCCTCGGCGTGCTCGGGTTCGCGGCCGGAGCCGCCGCGCCGGGGCCGTGGTGGGCGGCGGCGATCGTGCTCGCAGTGGCGGTTCCGTCGGTCCTGTCCAGCCGGATGGGCGACCTGTGGTCCTCCGGCGGCGCGCACATGCTGACGTTCTGCGTGGTTGCGACCGGGGAGAAGTCGACGCTGCCGCTCGGGGCGCAGGTCTGGTGGTTCTTCGCCGGTGAGCTGCTGGTGCTCGCGATCATCGCGGCTACCTGGCCGTTTCGAGGCACGGCCCCGGCGCGCGGCGCGGTCGCGGCGATTTTCGAGACCACGCTGCGCATGTTCGACTCGCCGATCACAGCGAGGCAGGAGCTGACGAAGGCGCTCGACAACGCGCACGACGTGCTCGTGGGCGGAGGTTCGATGTCACGCAGCCGCGTGCGCGACCGCCTATACCTCGTCTACACGTACGCCACGCCGATCGTCGAGGCGTCGATTTCCTTGGCGCACGCGGGAAAGCAGCCGCCTGAGCGTGCCCGAGAAGCGCTGCGAACCCTGGCGCGTTGCATGCGCACTGGCGACGTCCCGCCGCCCTACCAGCCAGACGTGGACGAGTCGCCGCTGGTGCGCGCACTCGACCGGGGCATCGCGGAACTGATCGCCGCGTTCCGGCGCGCGAAGCTCCCGCAGGTGTCCGGTGAACACCACGAGCGGCGCCGGCTGACCTTCGGCCGCTCTACCTGGGCTCAGGTGTGCCGGATGCTGCTGTGCCTGGCGCTCGCGGAGGGGCTTGGGTTGGTGACGGGCATGGCCGAGCCGTACTGGATCGCCCTGACCGTCGCGCTCGTGCTGAAGCCGAACTCCGGCTCGATCCTCGCCAGGGTCCTGCTGCGCGCGGTCGGCACCGTCATCGGCGTGCTCATCGCGTTCGCGCTGATCGCCCTCGTGCCGACCGGCTGGTGGCTGCTGCCGTTCATCGTCGTCCTGGCCGCCAAGCTGCCAGTCGCGCTCAGCCGCCACTACGGCCTGTTCAGCGCGGTCGTAACGGCGCTGGTTTTGCTGCAGATGAGCCAGAACCAGCAGTTCTTGCCCGCGGTCAGGCTGGTGGACACGGTCGTCGGCTGCGGGATCGTCCTGGTCGTAGGTTTCCTGCTGCGCCCGCTGAACCGGGGGCCGGCGCTGCCGGGCCGGTTCGCCGACGCGGTGGAGGCGGTCTCGGAGTACGTGTCCCAGTCGCTGGCCGGAGTCCACCACGGCCGCTCGGCGCTGCGCCGCCGCACCTATCGCCAGCTGGCGGATCTCCGCGCAGCCCTCCAACAGCAGCTGATGGACCCGACGGCAGCGGCGGAGGCCGAACGCTGGTGGCCGACGATCATCCTCCTGGAACGAGTGGTCGACGCCGCCACGGAGAAGGCCGTGCGCAACGACCCCCACGACCTCCAACAAGCCCAACGCCTGGTGTCGACGATGCGCACCACGACCCGCCAACTACGCACGGCCCAGGTACCTCCTGCGGAACTCCGCGAAGAGCTGGAGCGGGTCTACACCGGCGTCGGCTCGTGAGCGCTTCGGAGGAAGCGGCCCCCGAAGCGTTCAACGGCCTCAGCCGTCGATGTGGCTGAAGGGGAACGGGCAGTGCGTACCGCCCAATCCGATGGTGGTGGCGCGCTCGAACCGGCAGCCGTGCTCGCCCGGGTCGGTAGCGGCGAAGAGCCTCGCTCATCGAAATCGAACCTTCAATTTCAATTGGAAATTGCGGGGACTCCCTGCGACTCAAGCCGTCCGCGGGAGGCGGTCGAGTTTTTCCGCTAGCGGGACACCCGGGAGCACTGGCTGGCTTCGACGCAGGTGAGTTGACGGTAATCACCCGCTCCGGCGCCGAATCCTTCCACGTCTCGGAACCGACCACCATCTTCGAGTTCGGCCTCCAGCACCTCCTCGACGGCGTCGCCGAATTGATTCCGGAGTGAGTGAACCCGTTGCCCGGCAACGGATTTGGCTGCGCAAGCTTGCAGATCGGGTTGGCCGGTTCGGTCTTCCTTCGCCCGGGTCTGATCCACGGGCGTTGCGGGTTCCGATCTTGCCCAGAGCCAGGATGTTCCAGCCGATCCCCGCAGGCTTTGGGGCTGCCGGGCATCGACCGGTCCTGTTGCGGCGGGCGGAACCCCGCGGTTCAGGCGATTTCGTGGAGGGTCGTGTGGAGTTGTTCGGTGGCTTCCCAGATGTCCACGTAGCGGAGCCAGGACGGGGCGAAACTCAGGCGGAGCAGGTCCGGTTCGGCGTAGTCCACCAGCACGTCGCGGTCGAACAGCGCGTCCGCGATCCGCTGGGCCCGGTCGTGCCGCAAGGTGATCTGCGCGCTTCGGCTCAGTTCTTCGGGCGAGGTCGCGACCTCGATCTGCGCCTCCGAGCAGAAGTCGCCCAGCCGCTCCAGGAAGAAGTCCACCAGGCCGGCGGACTTGGCCGCCAGCGCCCTCGGCGAAACGCCATCCAAAACGGACAGGCCCGCGCACAGTTCGGCCACCGAGAAGCTGGAGCCGGAGCCCGCGAACCCGTCGGCCAGCGGGTGCAGCACCCCGCCCGTGCCGCAGGTACCCGTTGAGAACGCGTCGCGGTGCCGGTCCGCGACGAAGCAGTACGACGGCGCCCCCGCGCCGCCGCCGAGGTACCGGTGGCCACAGCCGATGGCGAAATCCGCGCCCCAGCCGTGCAAATCAACGTCCAGCGCCCCGGCCGAGCCGCTCAGCTCCCACAACGCCAGCGAGCCGTGCCCGTGGATCTCGGCGGTGAGAGCGGCGGCGTCGCGCACGCCTCCGAACCGCTCGTCGGTGTGCGACAGGGCGACCACCGCCACCTCGTCCCACGGCAGCAGGTCCAGTTCGTCCCTGCTGTGGAGCAGGTGCAGCCGCCCGCCGATGAAGTCGGCGGCGGACCGCGCCAGCCAGCAGTCGGCGGGGAAGCAGTCCTTGCCCACCGCGAGGACCGGCCGGTCCGGGCGAAGCCGGGCCGCCGCGAGCAGCGCCTTGAACAGGTTTATGGACGTGGTCTCGGCAACGGTGATCTCGCTCGGTGCGGCACCGATCAGCGGCGCGAGCACGGCCGCGGCGAGCCGGGCCTCCCCGCGCCAGTCGGATTCTCCGCGCGGGCGCCCGGTTTGCTCCCAGCGGTGCTCGACGAATCGGCGCAGCCGGGCGGGCGTTGTGCGCGGCAGCGGTCCGCCGCTGCTGCCGTCGAGGTGGATGACACCCGGCGGCAGGTCGTAGCGGATACGCAGGTCGGCGAGCGGGTCGGCCCGATCGAGCGTCTCCGCCGTCGGCCTGGTGCTGGTCCACACGAGTGAAGTAATACCGCATTACCCGGCGGTAGGTAACGGGTGGCGGGGTCACCGCTTAACATCGGCCCGCAACATCGAGCCAGGTCATGGTGCCCTCGGCGCAGCGCCTTGCGCCGTTTAGCAGGGTTCGGCCGAAGTCCTGCCGATCACGAGCTCGACCGGCACCAGCTGGTGCCGCGATTCCGGCGGCCGCCCGGCGACCAGGCCGAGCAGTGTGCGCACCGCCGACATCCTGGCGTCCTCGGCCGGGACCGGTGTCCCTCCTGGTCCCCTTTCTGGACGACGACCGATTTAGGCTGGTCAACGGCGGGTCCGAAAAGTTGTAGAAAGTTCGCCGCCCGATGTCGAGGATCCGTCGCGGGCTCCGACTGAAGGGTGACAGCGCGCCGGTGGGGTGCGCGGGGCGGGAAGGACACCCGAGATGAAGTACGTCGCGATGATCTACGGCAACCAGGCCAAGTGGGACTCCTTCCCTGCCGAGGAGTGGCCGGAGGCGATCGCCAAGCAGGAGGCGTTCAACGCGAAGTACCGGGAGACCGGCGAGCTGCTGGGCGCCTACGGTCTGGCGGACGCGGCGAACGCCCAGCTCATCCGCCGCAAGGACGGCGTCCCGGCGGTACCTGGAGACCAAGGAGTACCTCGCCAGCTTCTAATCTCGAACTGCTGGCGACGCTGGAAGCGGACAAGCGTATCGCCCGCCACCACCGCCTTTTCGCCACCCGTCACCACCTGCTGGAACTGCTAGGCGAGCGCGCCGGGGCAGCGGATGCGTTCCGCGAAGCCGCCCGCCGCACTACGAGCGCACCCGAACGCCGACACCTCACAGCTCGCGCCCACCGCCTGGAAGACCCCACCTGAGCCCGTCCGGCACCGGTCCAACTAGGGTCTGTTTCAGATGTCAGAGCCACTCGTTGATAGACGCGATGACCACCGTGGCCTCGTAACGGACAGCGAGTTTGTCGTACCGGGTGGCC
>NZ_JBSFLZ010000157.1:0-14608 GCF_053599315.1 Saccharopolyspora sp. NPDC000995 | reverse complement strand
ATCCCGGATCGGGGTGCGCTTTCCTCGACGAGTGGCCGGATCACCCTGGATGGTTCGGTCAGTGATCGTTCGGCGGTGGAGAAAGAGACCAGTTCCGGTAGCGGGCATGCGGTGCTGGGCGCACCGTTTTTCGCCGCGGGTGTGTCGCATCCTGAGGGTGCGAAGACCTATGAGGAGGGCCGTCACGAGTTCGGTCAGGTCGGTGACTGGAACATTCCGCTGATTTCCCGTGGCGGGCATGAGTCCGAAACCGAACACCAGGCGGGATCGGAGTCCGAGCGTGAAGCGATTCCCAGCCAGGGCGCGGACTCGCCGTTGCAGGACATCACCAGCACGTGGCTGCATGGTGTCGAGTTCCGGATGGTGGCCACCGCGGGCGAGCACAGCATCGGTAAACGGCGGGCCGGTGTCAGTGCCACCTTCGAGGCGGGTTACGTGATCCGCCGCGGTGACCGTGGCGGCCAGTTGCCGGCCGGGTTGGTGGCCGCGACCAGGCAATTCGCCGAGCGGGACCGGCAATGGGCTGCCGCGATCGACCGGCAACGCGCCGCGGGTTTCCAGTTGTCGCAGGCCACACAGGCCGAAGCACGCGCTGAGGGCGGACAGCGGCTGGCTGCGGCGGATCGTCGGGAGAGGGCGCAGCAGGCTTGGGACGAGGCGGACACGCATGCACGCGACGCGGAAGGCAAGTGGTGGCAGGCCAAGCGGCATTACGAGACGGAACTGGCCCATGCCCGTACCGATCCCGCGCTGGCGGGCGCTCAAAGCGACGCCAGCCTGACCCTCGGGAAGGACCCCCGGACGCGGTTGCATAACCGTCTGGGCTTGTACCCGGTGGCGCGGAAGGCCGTCGATGCCACGCGGGAGGGACGCCGGCCCCGCGCCCGCTACGTCGTGCGCGGCAACCTCGACAGAATGGCCAATGGCAAATCCCAAGCCGGTCAAGACTTCCATTTCGTCGCGCAGGGCCTCAACCACATGCTGGACCTTGCACAGCATGACCTTCCCCCCCAATCCCGTCTCGGGGCCGGTGACCTCGGACTGATCACAGCACCGCAGTTCCTGCACGCCGAAGGACCCACGCGGGTGGACATCTGGATCGAACCGGGCCCGGTCCTGCGCGATCCTGACGACCAGCAGCTGGCTGAAGAGCTGTCGCGGAACCCGGCACAAGAGTTGCTCACCGCTCGGCGCACGTCGATGCGCCCGAGTCCGAAACCGGATACGGCCAAGGTTCGGACGCCGGGCAACGGTCCCGCAAAATCTGCGGACTGGGCGGGGCCGTCCCACACGACGGCCAAACGGGGACTGGAACCGATCCAGGAGGAACAAGAGGAGCCGGACGGCGCTCGGCGGCGCCTGTTCTGGACCGATGAGAGGGGGGCAAGCCAAATCGACGCCACCGCGACGGACTCCACTGTGGACGGCGATCCAGTACGCGACGCGTTGACTTCGGACTACGAGCACGCGCTCAAGGACCCGGAGGTGGAACCGGAGCGGCCGGTGGCTGGGTCCACATCGGCCGATCGGGCAGCAGAAGCGGCTCAGCGGATTGCGGCAAAGTTGGCGCGGGCGGAGCAAATGACTTCGGAGCAGCCGGAGGAGCCGACGCCGCAGGAACAGCCGAACAAGGATCAGACGAAAGTCGTCCGGCTGGGGCAGGAGTTGGAACCTGGCCGGGAGTACTCGGCCGACCGGCTACGCGCCCTGCGCGTACTTCGCTCGCTGGTCGCGGATCGGGAGGCTGTGGAGGAAGACGCCGTCACCGCTGAGCAAGTCCGTGAGTTCGTCACGTCCCAGCCAGGCACGGACGATCCCGGCGCACTGTTGTACCGGATTCAGACCGCCCGGGACCTCCTCAACGAGGTCAGTGATATCAACCAGTTGGAGAACCGCCGCAGGCATTACACCGCGGCCGTCGCCGAGATCAGCACACTGCTGGGCATCCGCGAGCTGAACCGCAATGCCGTCATCGAAATCGCCATGAAGATCGCGCGTGGGCTGGGGGTGCTCCGGCCTGATTCGAGGACCTCGTCTGACCAGTCGCATGCCGTTGACCGCGGGGACGGTCGGGAGCCGCTGACGAGTGCAGCCCAGATCTTCGACGCGGCGAGGAATCTGAGCTCGCACTACAACGACTTGAAGGTCGCGCAGCGAATCGTCTACGAAACCAACCTGTTTGACACCCCGGTCGACCCTGATCATGTCGATCTCAACGGTGAAGTCGGCGTGGGTTTCACCTACAACACGCTGTCCCGCCTCGTTGCCGAGCAGCGCGCGAACCCTGACTTGAGGTGGAATGAGCGTCGGCTGAAGCGGTTTGCCGCTGAACTCGGCCGTGTTTTGCGCACCGAGAATCCGCGGTGGGTGCGGCGCAGCGAGCTGGAGAAGCTGGGGGGCGGCGCCGGCCTCGGCGACGTGAGTCACCGGCACCCCGTCGCGCCAGCACAACTGGACCCGGCAGCACAACGCACTGGGGACGAACATCCGGCTCGACGGACGAACAACCCGGTCGAGGCAGGCCCGTCTACCTGGTCGGCGGCACCGCAACACGCTGCGGACTATGCAGTGGGAGCCGAACCGCCGCAGCAGCGGGAACCTGTGCCGGGTACGCCAAGCGCTGCGCCGCACGGGGATCTGCTGGCGACGCGAACCGCCGATGAGCGGGTGGCTGCTCCGGTGTCCGAAGACGTGACGGGCGCTCCCCCAGATCGTCGGTATGTCGCCAGTGACGCCCGTGACGTGAGGGCGCTGCTACGGGCTGCGACCGTGGTCGCGGATCTCGCTTCAGCGGTAGTGGCGACGATTCCGTCGTTGGTACAGCCGACTGAGTACGGCGTGAACGCCTGGAAGGAGTGGGTACTGGACCGGGGCCAGGTCGCGCGTGAGGAGTTCGGGCCAGAGTTCCCCCGGGCCGGCGTCGCCTATCGCGTCAGCGCCGTCGATGGCGCGGGCAGCAGAATCGTTCTCGATTCCCACCGGCTCCAGAGCACGGCGCAGGCCGTTTCCGCTCCGCTGACCTGGACGTTGAACGGAATGCGTCAGGCGGCCGAGTATCTCGTCCTGGCCGGACAACCATGGAACGCCGCGCGGCAGGATGCGGTGCGGGCGAGGGTTCGGGAGACCTACCAGCACGTACGCTTGCCCGTTGCGTCGAGGCATTTCCTGGCTGCTCTGGAAAGTGCGGACCGGGACGCCATCACCGCGATCGTCACTGACGTGCTCTACGGCACCAAGGAGGCGGCGACGATGCTGGTGGCGACGCCCGAGCTCCGGAGTTACTCGTGGAGATCCGCGGTCAGTTTGCTGGACGCCATCGCGACGAACCTGCGGGCAAATCGGCCTGTTGACCTTGGTGCGATCGCCCCGCAGCCGACTCCGCGCTGGACGCTCGAGGGACTGCGGCAGGCGGCGCGCCTTGTTGGAGCAGCCGAGCGCCGGTGGGGGTCTTCTCAGGCTGGGTTGGGGTTCGATCTGCGCGTGGCACGGCAGAGGGTCGTCGAGTATGTGGCGGATCGAATGGAGATGCAGGCGTCCGGGGCGTTCCTGCGTGACCTGTCGGACCAGGACGCCGCTGGCCTCCTCGACGTCGTCGCGTATCTGACGATTTCGCCGTCGTTGCCGAATGGGGTGGCGGAGTTCATTCGGCAGGAGGGGCAAGGCGGCGCCGCGGAGTTGCTCGAAGAGTCGAACGTGTCGGCTGGTGTGTTGCTCGACGGCATCATTGCGGACTTGTTGTCACCCCAGCCGACGTCAGCGCCTCCTGTGCCGGTTTCGGTTGATGGGGAGATTTCCGGTCAGCAGTTGGTGGAGAACGTGGTTGGGGGGGATGGCGCGCGGCGGGATCTTCGGAATGGGCCGCGTAACCTGGAGTCTGGGTTTGATCGTCCTGATTTCCCGGCTGATGTGTTGGCTAATTGGCTGGCGGATACGTCGTCCGCGTATTCCGCGCCGGAACCGGGACTGGAAACCACCGTGCCGCCGGTTGCGGAGACGGTTACCGAGCAGCTTGGGGGGCCTGCCGTTCCCGCGAGTGATCCGCGGCGGTTGCGGGAGCACGTGCGGGGCTGGGCCGAGGCACGGGCGGCGTTCCTGGACGGCGTCGCGGCGTTGGGCTGGTCTGATCGGCGAGTGGTGCCGGAGTGGCTGAGCGGCGATCCGGCGGGGGCGAGGGGCGTGCTCGCAAGGGTGGCGGGTGCTGTGGCAGGCCCCGTGCACGCGGTGGTGGTCAGGGTTCCGCGGGGCACCGACTGGGTGGGGACGGTCGGGGGTGCGTGGTATGTGCGCGGGGAGGAACTGACAGGTGGGTTCCCAGCGGCGTTCGAGGACGCCGACAGCGACTACTTTGGGTTCGCGGTTGGCCAAGATGGGAAGGTTGACCTGCCCGCGGTGCGCGGTTTCGTCGACCAGGAACCGCGTGCGGTAGACGGCACAGGCGAACCGCGCCAGCCGGAAACGGCACCAGAGGCGTTGCCAGTTAACCGGGACGCGGCCGACGTCCCGGGTGGTGGTGGGGTTATCACCCGTCAGCAGCTGATGGAGAACGTGGTCGGTGGGCGCGAGGCGCGGCGGGACTTCCGGCTGGCGCTGCGTGAGCGTGGCATGCTGCCCGCTGAACCGGAGCCAGCCTTCTTCAGCGACGATCCGAATATTGCCAAGGCTTTGCTGACGAGTCTGGCGAACGCCGGTGGTGCGTTCGTCGTGGCGGTGGTGGCTAGGCTGCCGAAGACCGGGGCGTCCGGGTGGGACGGGCAGGCATGGCAGCTGAGCGTCGACCAGGTGCGGGACTCGGAATTCCCGGGCAACTTCGAGCACGCTGCCTCCAACTACTTCCTGTATGCGGTAGGCCACGACGAAACTGCGGTCACCGGTGTTTCCCCGCTCCGCAGCCTTGAAGGCGACCCTGGGGTGACGTCGGTTATGTCCGAGCCTCGCGTCGGTGGGTCGGGGCCGGAAGAGGCCACGGGTGAGTGGTCTGGCTGGCCGGAAACGCCGGGGCCGCGGCTGCGGTGGGATCGAGATCTCGTTTTGGGGATGGCGGCCCGGCTGTCGGCTGGGGATCAGTCCGAGCGGGAGCCCAAGAATGCGGTTCTGTCGGACGCGGTGCGCGCAGCATACGAGCGGTTTGACGAACCGACGGAGAGTTTGGCAAAGCGCGGTCTGGAAACCCGGAAGTTCTTGGGGCGTCGTGGTCTGGCTGAGGGCGTCGAGGTGATCGCCGCGCATGCCTGGAAAGGGCGTGCGGAGGTGTGGTCGTTCTTGCCCCCGGCGTTGCCGCGTGATCTGAACGCGTTTGTGCAAGCGATGGCGAACGTGGTCGCGCAGGACGTGGAATGGTCGATGGAGAATCCGGTCGCGGCCGCCGGTGCGGGTGCGGACGACGGCGGAGTGAAGCGGGAGCTGGCGATTCGGCGGACGGTTGGCCAGATCTTGTCTGGATTGGGGGAGGTCGCGTGGAAGTTCACGGATCTGGACAGCCTTGCCCCCGACGTCCGCCGGGAGCGCACGACGCAGGTGGTGGCGGCGCGGCAGGCCGTGCGAGATCGCATTGATCCGGCGGCGCTGGTGGAGCATGGATTGACTGCGGAGCAGGTCGCGCTCGCGGTGGCGGATCGGGTTGATCCGTCGCGTGCCGAGGAATCCGCGGGCGAAGCGGCGCAGCGCTTGGCGCAAGCGCTGTCCGTTGGCTCTCCGGAGTCCGGGCAGACCGAGGCGCTGGCCGGGGATGGGCGCGGTGTCGAGCCGGAGCCGCCGGGGGCTGTTGCCGCACCGCGCGATGCGTGGGATGGCGTCGAGGAGTCCTCGCCCGATGCGCGGGATTTGGGAGGCATGGATCCGGACGAGGTTCTGGATCGGGAGACGTCGCTGCGTGACTGGCTGGAGTCGTCGGTGGCCACGCCGGGAACTGATGCCGCCTCGATGGCAGTGGCGTCGAGCCGGCCAAGGCAAGGCGGGCAGGGATTGGCCATGGACTTGCGTCGGCCGGCGGAGGGGTGGACGGCTGAGTTTGTCCTGCAGAAGGCGAACGAATGGGCCGGGCAGTTCGCGGATGGTGTGTGGGCGCGTGTGGTGGGGCTGGTGCGGGATGCGGCGCCGGGTTCGCTTGGCGGCCGCGAGTGGGCCGATACGCCGGTGGGTGCGGGTGTGGCGTGGATCGTCGCGTCCTGGATGTCGCGGATCGATTCGCCTCTGTCGGACGCGGCGCGGTCCTATGCGGACGAATTGGTCGGGGAGATCGTCACCGATCTGCTTAAGCTGCCGAACCCGGCAGTGGTGACCCGGGACAAGTTCAGCCGGGAGGAGGCGCTGCGATGGGTCGCCGTCAACGACGGGTTCGCCTCGCAGGTGGCCGGGTTGGCGCACCATGCGGGTGGGCTGCGGCACCACGGGGACTACTTCTTCGGTTGCGTGCTGGCAACGGCGGCGGCGTACAACTCACGCAAGCGGGGAGAGCTGTACTCCTTCGGCCCGACGACGCAGCGGGAGTTCAAGGAACAGGACGTCGTCGAGGCGTTCAAGATCGATCGATTCGTGCGCTACGACAAGGCCGGTCTGCTCCGGCGACTGGGCTGGCTGCCTTACCAGTATTCCGGTCTGATTCTCATCGAGAACAGCGAAAACCCCCGCGAAGGCCATCTGATCGAAGTGCGGCGGACCCCCCGCGGCCGGCTGGACATCATGGACAGGATGACGGGGCTGCCAGCTGAGTTGCCCGACGGCCCGCGGGGCCAGTACACCTTCAAACTCGGCCGGATCGTCGAGAGCGAACTAACCGACGGGCTCGTCGAGCTGGACGGGCTCCAACCGGCATCCGCCGGCCGGCCCGATCCCCGCCAGCTCGTGCGTGAGGCTGGCGAGGGCATGCGGGACGAAGTCCGGCCCAGCTACCGACAGACGCTGAAGGCAATCCTGAACGAGATCAGCCTGACCAGGCTAGCCAGCTTGGGCATGGACGTCGATCAGGTGGGCAGGACGATCGAGCGGCGCGTTTATGCACAGGGCGCGTCGCAGGTGAGACCGACCATCGACGAGATCGTGCGGGACGTCGCGCGCGATCTGAAGGTCGTCAAGCACCGGTCGCCGAACCTGCCGGAGCCCATGGACATGCCGATCAACAACGAGGCCCGCGACCTGGCAGCGGCCGCGGGGACAGCACCGCAGCGGTACGGGATCGAATTGTTCGAGAAGATGCACGCGGACCGGCAGCGTGGCTACACGGTGCATGTTCTCGCCGACGGAACCGTGGCCACGCGGACCTACCGGGTCGTCGCTGCGGGAGCTGCCGAGCAAGCCGCGAACACCGTGGGCGAGCAGGTTCGTTCGGGATTCGCTTACGCGCGTGCCGTTTACCTTGCCGGATGGCCGAACCCGGAGGAGTTGCCGGCGGAGACGGACATCGACGTCGTCACGGAGGTGACAGAGCCCGGGGTGCTGCCGTCGCCAGGCACCGACCCGGCGACCGCCCGGGTGAGGATCTCGGTCCAGGAGGACTTCAGAGCCACCCCACCGGAGATGCAGGCCGGTCCGCAGGTGTGGACCGTTGAGGATGTTAAGGCTTTGGCGGGGAATGGCTGGGAGATCAGTCCGGAACTGCGCTCGGTGGCTCGAATGGTGTTCGCCGAGTTCAGCTTGATGCGTTTGCAGGTGATGAACCTGCACCCGTTTCTGGTGGCGGAAGCCGCCCTGCGGCGGCACAGTGGGAACATCCGGGACGGTTTCGCTGTTCGTGCCACGGTCGAGAAGATGGCGTACGACCTTCAAGCGCGCAAAGCGGACGTGGTGGCGGAGTATTCACCAAAGACGGTCACGTTCCCGGAAGGTGATGCCGAGCTCACCGGCAAGGACGCAGACACTGCGCACCGCGTCGGCATGGCCTGGTTCGACAGGGCCGCCTTCGTGGACCACCGAGAGCGTGACGGATCGGACGAAACTGGGAGCGCGAGGTCAGGTGAGGGGCCGGTCTCGGGCGGCGCGGGGTGGAATCCGCCACGGATCGTCCTGCACACCTATGACAACACGCGCCGGGGCGGTCGCAGCGGCGGGCAGATCAAGGCGGACCAGGTCGTCGCATTGATACGCGAGGCGGTGGACAACGCGCGCCGGATGCTCCTCGAAATCGGGTTGCCGCCGACGGATGTTCCGCACCCCTGGGATGTCCCGGTGACTGTGATTTCGACTCAGGCCGCGCCGTTGCCGGACCCGTCGTTGGGGCTCCAGCGCAGGCAGGTGAAGATCGTCCTGGGCGAATCGACGCGACGCCCCGAGTCCGGACAGATCAGCACATGGCTCAACGACCACCCGGACGAGTTGCTGAGCACAAACGAGCTGAGGAATCTGTCCCCGGACGAGCCGAGGACCGAACGGGAGCAGGTGTTTCCTCGGCTGCCGGATGATCCGCGGCCCAAGGTGAACACGAAACACAAGCTGTTGGTGGCGCTGAACCCGCAACGATTCGGGCCTGGGGGGTTCGGGCCTGGGGTAGGCCGTGAGATTCACGAGAACATCCGTGACGCACTGGAGTTCCAGACGTTCTTCCACGGGCGTGATGCTTCGCCGTTTACCGACTTCGAGCCGGTGAGGGGTAGTGGCATCGAGGCGCTGGGCCGGATTATCGAACGCGTGCGTGGCGCGGGCCCTGGCGCGTTGTCGTTCCTGGTCGGTTACCGCCGGCCGTTCTGGGGCCGCGTCTGGGTCCTGGTCAACTTGGGCCGGGACGACGAAGGCGACCTGGTGTACATCGTCGATCCTTCGAGCGGGGACAAGTTCAGGGTGCGGAACCTGGAACGGGTTGCCCTGAAGAAAACCGTGGACGTCGTGGAAGACAGGGCCATGGTTCAACACGAGGTGTGGGGGTATGCGGTCCGTTCGGTGACGGTGACCGACCTGGTCGCGGAACCGGAGGAGGGTTACAGGGGCGGGGCTGGTGGGAAGGAGGCCGACGATCACGATCGGCCCGTGCGCTGGGTCCTCAAGGAGCGGCGATGGGAGATCAAGGAGTCCCGTCAGCACCGCGACGAGCCCAGGATGCGGATCGAGAAGATCTCCGAGACGAAGTCGGTGACGACGCAGCTCCCGCACGGGATGGGCAACCCCGTGACCCGCGAGAAATGGCCGGAAGGCTCACTGCCGGGCCTCTGGTCGACCTACGAGATCGCCCTCGACGCGCGGGAGAACCCGGTCGACGTCTCGGAGCCGCCGATGTACGGGCACATCACCCACACGCCTGTCACGCCGTCCAGGTTCGGCTGGGAGACAGTCATGGCCGAGGGCGGAGTCGAAGCGCTCAGGGCGTTTGAGAGCCACACGGGGAAGTCGGCGGATCTGATCACCCGGTACACGCCGGAAACGTTCGGGACCGGCGGAGACGGGGTGCGGCAGGTGCTCGAGCGGACGATCGTGGCCAAGGGCAGGGATCCGCGGAACCGCGACGCCTTCACGGTCATGGTGGTGCGCGGGATCGAGGAGCCCCGTCCGGAGGCCGAGGCGGATATCGTCCGTCGCGACAAGCTGCCTGGGGTGACGCTGGCACGCGCATACGTCGTGCGTTTCGACGGCGACGAGCTGACGATTGTGGATCCCCGGACCGGGGTCGTGGTTTCGCCGGCGGACTTCGGTTACGCCGGCGTGATCGAGGCGGTCCCGGTCGACGCTGACGGTGAGTATGTCAGCCCACCCGAGGAGCCCGGTGACGCTGGGGATTCCGGTGTGCGGGTGGGCGGCGGGCAGGTAGATGTGCCGAGGACGGAGGGCGATTCCGGCCGGGCGTTCGGGCAGGGCTTCTCCCATGAGGACGCCGAGGACGCTGAGGGCTCCGAGGTTTCCGGTGAGGACTCAGTGGGTGTGCCGGAGGGCAAGGGCAAGAGAGCCGAACCCACGACACCTGGTACGGCCACGTCCGAGGAGGATGCCGCCCGCGAGCGCCCGGTGTCGGCGGCGGATGCACACGGCGATTTTTCACGTAGTGCGTCGACTACGGGCTACGGGCAAGCGTTCAAGGAACCGGAGGGGCCGGTGGTTTTGCCGGCAGGCGGTTCCGAGCTGCGGCGCAAGGACTGGGGGGCTGGGCTCACTGAGGTGACAGGTCCGAAGGGGCAAACTCGCGTTGGATTGGTGGCTGGCGCGAGCGCCAAGAGGACGCTGCAGGAGGCTGGCGAGAGTTCTTTCCGGGGGGCCACGCGGCGGAAGGTGGAAGAAACCACTGCTGCTGGGTTTGAGTCCGGGAGTCAAGGTGGCGAGGGCGATAGGTCCGCGCCGACCGATCAGGCAACACAGCAGTACCCGTATGAGGCGGTGAAGCAGAAATGGCGGAAAGATAGCCAGACGTATCGCGCTGCGAGAACTCCGGCGGGGTTGCGGAAAGTTGAGTCGGGCATGGGTGGGATGGAGGCGGCGGAGAGGAAGTTGCACAACGTTGGCAAGGCGAAGGTACGTGAGGTGTATGCGCAGGCGATAGGGCAGGGGCGTGTTCCGGTCGCCTATTTCAAGGACGGTGTGCCCGGTGGGGTGAGTTCCCGGCCGGATGTGCGTCTGGGATTCGAGGTCGAGTTCAAACTCCCGGGCGATGATTTCGATGCGCGGGTCGACAGTCTGGGGGCGGCGCTCGATCGAGAGGGGCTGGTGGATTGGAAGGCCCAAGGCTCGCAGCTGACTGGTAAGGAGGCTGCCAAGGCGATTGCGGCCAGTGGTAGGTGGGCGTTGATCAAGGAGGGGCCGGCGTTCGAGGTGGAGGCGACATCGCCGATCCTGCGTAATGACCGTCATGGCACTGTGTGGTCCAGCATGGAGAAGTTGCTGGACGCGGTAGCGCGGCACGGCGGTTATGGCTCGGAATCAGGGGGGCATATCAATGTCAGTTTTGACCCCGAAAGCACTGACTGGCCATGGGCCCCTGTGCAGTACCTGCGTTTGGCGCAGGTCGTGAAGGTCTTCGAGGCTTTGATTTTCCGGTTGGGCAACGTTGCGGGCGGCGACGTCTCGAAGCAACGCGACGTCCGGCATGCGGCGCCGCTTCCGCTCCCGCCAGATCCGTACACAGTGGATGAAACCGGCGGGAAGGCCGCCTCGTACGAACCCGTTCTCCACCTGAACGTGGACAAGGACGAGGTTGTGCGTTTTGGGGTCTCGGGGCGCGAGGACGATCGGCTGGAGTTCCGGGTGTGGGCTGGGGACGCGGGTGAGCTGACCGGGAATCCCGCGTTGTGGCAGGTGCGTGCCGAGTTGAGCGCGGCGATCATGCTGGCCGGTACCGATCCGGGGATCTACCGGGAGCTGGATCGGTTGATGGGTGATCCGGATCTGCTGGGTTATGACGACCAGACCAGGGACGAGGAAGTCTGGCTGGAGAAGCTGGCGGAGTTCCTGGAGTTGTTGCCGCTGAGCGAGGCCGGGCAGGCGCAGGTGGTGCAGCTTTTCGCCTGGACACGGCCGTGGAAGTCGACTGGTGACACTGTCGACTACTTGACGCAGACCGTGAGCATGCCCCACGAGTCGGTGCTGTTTCCGACCCCTCATGCGTCGAAGGCTCAGGTCGTCGCCGAGGCGTACTCGTACCAGTTGTACAAGAAGGCGAGCCTTGTCGTGGCCCGGTTGGGGCCGGACGGTGACAGTATTCTCCTGCGGAATAACGTTGTTGATTTCGTGACGTTCGCCGGTTTGCTCGAAATGCGCCACGCCGGATGGCTACGCGACGAGTGGACGGTGCTGGCGATTCCGGGTGGTGCTCGCCACGGTGAACTGCTGGAACTGGTTCTCGACATCGTTGAAGGACCGGTACTGGCGACGCTGGAGGACTTGTACAAAACCCCCGACGGGCGTCTGTTCACCGGCGTCTACGAAACGGATCAAATTGGTCGCGTTCAATTCCGTCCCAGCAACGGCGGGTGGAGGGAGTTCACTCGCGGAAACTGGCTGGGCCGGCTTACTTTCAAGTCTGATCTGGGCGAGGCGTTGATGGATTCCAGGACCAGACTTTTGCCCGACGATCCTGCCGAGGATTATAGGTATTGGCCCGCACGCGCGGTGCCCTTGCCTGCGCGGTTGCCGGTGGACGCGGTGCCGGTGGCGGTGCCGGCGGAGGTGGTTTCCAGAGGTGGTGGACTGGCCGGGTTCGTCGGGGAATTGGCGGGTTCTACGGGTGGGCCGGTGGTGTTGGTGTCGCAGGTTGATCCGGGTGTGGGTGTGGTGGTGTCGCCGGATCAGGGTTCGGATCTGGCGCGGGGCCTGGGGCGTGTGGTGGTCGCGTTGACGCCGGGGTCGGTCGGTGGCACGCCACAGTGGACGGTGTTCGCGGCGGATGGTTCGGCTAGGCCGGTGACCGGGTCCGATGCTGGGGTGCTGGCCGGGGGGCGTGGTGGCTTGGCAGGTCTGGCGGAGGCCTCGGGTGGTGTTCCGGTTGGTGTTCCGGTTGGTACGGCAGCGTCGGGCACAGCCCCGGTGGGGCAGTGGTCGGACTCGGATGTGCGGGGGGAGATCGAGCGGGCGAGGCAGTTGGAGTTGACCCCGGGGGAAATGGATGCGGCGTGGCGGATTGTGCAGGGCACGCATGACCCCCGGAAGCTGGCTGGTCGGGGCGCTGCCGTGTCGCTGGACGAGGTGGTGGCGTTGGTCGCGGACAAGTACCGCGAGCCTGGTAGTGATCATCGGGGCCAGGTGGTGGCGTTTTCCCGGGAGTTGGCGGAGCGGCTGGGTACGAAGGGCAGCGGGCTGGGCATCCAGGCCGGGGCCGGACCGGCACCGGCACCGGCACCGGGGGCGGGGGCGGAAGTGGAGGGGGAGGTGGTGTTGCCGCCCAGTGGTTCCCGGTGGCGGGGCCAGGACTGGGAGTCCGGGCTGCCGACTGTGGTGACGGGCCCGAAGCGTCGGGGTGGTGTGTCCGGGCCGGGGGCGGGGAAAGCCGGCGCGAAGGACACGAAGAGGACGCGGGGAAAGGCGGATCAGGATTCACGGGAGGAGGCGGGCGAGAGTTCGCGGGGGGTTAAGCGGCGGAAGGTGGACACAGCCGCTGCTGCTGGGGCTGTGTCCGGGAGTCCGGGTGACGGTGAGAGGGGGGAGCTCACGCCGACGGATCAGGCAGCACAGCAGGACCCGAGGGCGGAGCAGAAACGGAAACAGAAGGAACGGAACGCGAAGAATTACCAGGAGAGAAAGGCTGCTGCCGCCCGTGTTGCGGAGTTGGAGGCGTTGCAGGAGCAGGGGCCGCTGACTGGCGAGCAGGAGGCGGAGCTGGCGGAGCTTCGACCGAAGGCACAGACGTGGCAGAAACAGAAGGACTCTGTCGCGAAGTATAAACGGACGGGAAAGGCTGCTGCCGCCCGTGTTGCGGAGTTGGAGGCGTTGCAGGAGCAGGGGCCGCTGACTGACGAGCAGGAGGCAGAGCTGGCGGAGCTCCAGCCGAAGGTGGCGCAGCCGAAGCAGAAACAGAAGGAATCTGTCGCGAAGTATCGCAGTGCGGTGAAGGCTGCTGTGGCCCGTGTTGCGGTGTTGGAGGGGTTGAAGGAGCGGGGGCAGCTGACTAAGGGGCAGGAGGCGGAGCTGGCGGAGCTCCGGACGAAGGCCCAGGCGTGGCAGAAAAAGAAGGAAGGGGCCGCGGATTGGTACCAGGCGGCAAAGGCTGCTGCCGCCCGGGTTGAGGTGTTGGAGGGGTTGCGGGAGCAGGGGCCGCTGACTGACGAGCAGGAGGCAGAGCTGGCGGAGCTCCGGACGAAGGCGCAGCAGTGGCAGAAACACCAAAAACGGCACGCGGATTGGTACCAGGCGGCAAAGGATGTTGCCGCCCGGGTTGAGGTGTTGGAGGGGTTGCGGGAGCGGGGGCCGTTGTCTGAGAAGCAGGAGGCGGAGCTGGCGGAGCTCCAGCCGAAGGTGGCGCAGCAGAAGCAGAAACGGAAGGAATCTGTCGCGAAGTATCGCCGGGCGGTAAAGGCTGCTGCCGCCCGTGTTGAGGTGTTGGAGGGGTTGCGGGAGCGGGGGCCGTTGTCTGAGGAGCAGGAGGCGGAGCTGGCGGGGCTCCGGTCGAAGGTGGCGGGGCGGGGAAGGAAGAAGGCCAGCGAGGTGATGGAGACCGGGGTGGGTGGGCCCGCGGTAGTCGGTCGGGGTACGGGGCCGGAAGGGGTACCGGGGTGGACTGGGACGGACCAGGACGGCCGGGACGCGTGGTCGGCTGACGCCGATCTGGATGCATGGCTTGCTCGGGCCGTAGCGGATGTAGACGGGGTGCCACTTCCGCAGGATGCTGCGGATGCCGGGATGCTGCTGGGCGAGGGCGCTTACGAGGAGTTGGTCGCAACCGAGTTGCTCGCGTTCCTGGGACAGGATGCTGGCAACGATGCTGCGGGCGCCGGCGGTGCCGGGCCGGTGGCCGGCGACGAGGATTTCGCTGCGTTCCTTGATGAGTACGGGGGGGACCCCCTCGGGTTGTTCGGGGTTGGGGCCGATGAGCTGGATTTCGGTGAACCGGTTGTGGATGAGGATGTGTCGCCGCGGCGTGTGGAGGGCGGGGGGTTGGTGGCGGGCGCTGAGGTGTTGCGGGTTTCAGATCCGGTAGCGGGAAATGGTTCGGTGGGGTCTGGGTATCGGTTCCTGCGGGGGGTGAACCAGGCCAATTACCGTCGCG
>NZ_JBSFLZ010000156.1:0-14811 GCF_053599315.1 Saccharopolyspora sp. NPDC000995 | reverse complement strand
ACCATCGCAGCACCAAAACGGCCTGCTTGTAGGTCCCCATCGCACGCCGTCCCTTGCGGGTACCCCGCCGGAGACGCTCGGCGTGCAGCAGTCCGAACAGGAACAACACGCTGTCCTCGGATACCTCCAGAACAGCGGTATATGTGACACTCGTAGACACGCGGGGTCCCTTTGAAGTTGATCTGTGAGAAGACCACTTCGTAGCAGGGATCCCGCGTCTTCACGCGCATCCCCGCTCGGCGCGCGCCAGGATCAACAGCGTCGCGAACCGTTACTCGGAACGGCATCACTGCCAGCGGAACCGGTTGATAAAAACAGCAACAGCAGGCACCCGAGACAACGCGGCGAACAAGCCGAAACCCAGCACACCGCCGATCACATTGAAGAGCAGATCGTTCACATCGGCCAAATGGCCGCCGCCCAAGAGGTTGTCAGTGACGAACTGGGTCAGCTCGATCGCCAGACTGAACGCCGCTGCCACGGCCACCACACGCCACCAGGAGGCTTTGGTCAGGAGTAGCGGCACAATTATCCCAACAGGCACGAAGACCAGGATGTTCTTCACCGCGTCGCCGACCCCATAGTCCGCGAGCGGCTCGAAGTAGACCTTCCATTGCGGGGTGAAGGCGGGCTTGTTCAAATAGATTGGGAATACTGTGTTCGCGACGACGCCGGCGGCGTAGACACAGAGTGCGAGCGCGACGGCGGCACGTGGCACCGACAGGCGGCCGCGGCTGTGCAGGTACCACAGCATGGCCAGGAAGATCGCTGCCGCGGCGGGAACTACCATCGGAAGTACCGGGACCTCGCGAAACACTTCGTAGCGCTTCCTTCCGCGCGTTACAGCGCAAGACTTTGCCAACGCCTTGTCGGCATATCTTGTACTACGCCACGCGCATCCGCGCGGCGGGGTCTGGCTTTACTGATGTCTTTACCGTAGATGTCTTCACTGCGCGCGATCTAAGGCAGACCGCCGTTGCTAGTCTCTTCGCTGAGAAGTTCCCCGCGTGGAACTCCGGCTGGCGCATCGCCGGACCAGGTGAAAGGTGACCGCCGTGAGTGAGAACCACGACCCGGACGATCTCCTGGACGTGCAGCGGGAGGACCGGCCCGGGGCGGTGATCCTGCGGGTGCGCGGGGAGGTCGACTTGGCCGCGTCGAGGTACTGGAAGCCCACCTGCGTCAGGCCATGAGCGGAGAGGCGCCCGCGGTGGTGGTGCTGGACCTTCGAGAGGTGGACTTCCTCGGCTCGGCTGGGCTGGGCTGGCGCTGCACGGCGAGGCCGTCGCGCCGGGCGGGTGCTGACGGCCGTGTGGTCGTCGTGCCCGGCCCCGCACGTCGGCGGACTTCACGTGAAGGCCTTCGACTTGCATGTGTCCGGAACGCACCTTGCATGTGTCCGGAACGCACCTGCTCGTCGGCGACGAGCAGCACCTGCCCGCGAGTGGTCAGCTCGCGCAGGGTGAGGGTGCCGAGGTCGGCGACGCTGGTGTCGTTGAGGATGGCCACTCGTCGTCGGCCGTCAGCACGGTGAGGCCGTCCAGGACGTTGTCCTTGGTCAGCCGCACGCTTTTCGCACCGAACTGCCAGGTGCCGCCGTGCAGCGTGGTGCTGGTGGAAGAGTGATCACCGGTGAGCCGGTGATCACTCCGCGCATCTCGATCACGTCCTTCCAGAGCCGGTTGCCGCAGCGAGTTCCGCTGCGGTGGTCACCACGGTGCTCATCGGCAACTCCTTCAGCGATCGCTGGCGGGATGCGCCGGTGACCGCCGGGCTGCCGGCTGGTGAAACGTCCCCATTCCCACCAGGATCACCCCGATGCCCGCCGGCCGGCCACCGGGCCGACCTGGATCGCCGGGCACCGTTCGGCGCAGGCCACGCCGCCTGGATTGATTGCCTCCCGGGGTGCGCTGGACGTTGCGGCCGGAGGATCGTGCAGGAGTGGACCTGAAGCTGCTGGGTGTGGGGGCGATGAACTCGCCCCGCTACCGCCCTGCGGGACTTGCGGTGCGCTGGGCAGGGCATCGGGTGGTCATCGACGGCGGCGGCACCGCTGAGGAAGGTGAGCACGTCGATGCCTGGCTGGTCTGCGACGAACGTGCGGAGCTGATGCCTTCGATCCGGCGGCGTAGTGCCGCTCTCGGCGTGCCCGCCGGGGTGGTCGAGTACCAGGCCGGTGGGGTCCGGTTGCGTCCTCTGCCGGTCGAACACACCTCGCACCCCACCTACGGCTACCTCATCGATCACCACGGCCACCGCGCCGTGTGGGCACCGGAGTTCTGGGCTTTCCCCGACTGGACGGCCGGGGCGGAGCTTATGTTCGCCGACGCGGCCGGCTGGGACCGGCCGATCCGCTTCGCCGGTGGCGTCGGCGGCCACGCCGCGACCCTGGACACCGCCGAACGCGCCACCCACGCCGGTGTCGCCCGGCTCGTCTTCGCCCACATCGGACGCCCGTCGATCCGCGCTATCGACCGCGGCCAGTCCCCGCCCTTCGGCGAATGGGGCGTTGAGGGCAGGACCTACCGGCTGCGCTGATCAGGTCCATGCCGTTTAGGAAAAGCCGCGGCTTCCACAAGATCAACACGCCTATGCTCGCCGGCCGTGGCGGCCGACTTCCCTAGCTTCGACTGGCACGACCGCGACCTGGGCGATGAGGCACTGCGGCAGGCGCACGCCGAGTTGATGGAGCCAACGGACCTGGACGTCTACCTGCGCGCGTTCAGCAGCATGCGGGCCACACCGCCGCCGCAGCCATCGCGCTCGACTACTTCCAGCACTCCGGCGGGAGGATGAGATGCCGGAGCGCCGCTGTGCGGCCGGTGAGCGTGCGGATGTCGTGTCGGTGGAAGCGGCATTCCTCGGCGAGCAGGTTGTCCCAGCTGCCGAAGTAGTACAGCAACAGCGGGGCTTGTCGACCTGGCGAGAACCAGACGGTGTAAAAAGGCCGTCACAGTCTGGCCAGTGCTGCACCGCGAATGGACGCGATGCAGCACTGGCCGGGTAAAGAAACCGCTGTCACGTACTCGGTAAGACGACCGACGCAGAGACTACTCGGGTTGAGTGGCTGGCAGTTGATCGCAAATCCAGGAATCTACCTCTGGGGAACCCGGGGCAGACCAGCCGGGGGCGTTACTCCTTGCGGCCCCATGCGGTGAAAACGGCCAGCGAGAGGTCCCGGAAGGTTGGGTCGCTCAGTTGGGCGTAGGCGCGCTCGAACAAGGAGTCCGGCGCCAGCCCGGCGGCAACGATGCCGGGGCGTGACTGTTCGAGAGTAAGGCGCCACCACCGGGACTCGGCGTCGTCTCCGCGGATCTGTTGGAGGCGCGCCCGCATGTCGATGCCGGTGAGCCTTTTGCCGAATAGGGGCGTAGGCAGGCTTCTGGCCCAATCGGTTCGGGTGCCGACCGTGTCCTCTAAATAGTCGCGAAACGCGCGCGTCACCGTCCGGTAGGCAGGGTGCGGTGCGTTCTGGATGGGAAAAAACGCCGGCTCTTCCACTAGCAGTATGCCGCCGGGGGCGAGCCAGTCGGCCAGCCGGGAGATCGCCTCGTCCTGGTCAGGAAGGTGGGTCAAGACGTATCGGGTGTGGATGAGGTCGAACGATTCGGATGGGAAATCGTCGGTGCACAGGTCGTGCTGCCGCACCGTGATCGACGGCTCATCGAGGCAGTCCAGGTACGTGGTGTCCAGGTCGGTGGCGGTCACGGAGGCGCCTTGTCGGGCCATCCATACGGCGATAGAGCCGGCGCCGGCACCGACCTCCAGGCATCGCCAACGGTGACCGACTCCCAGCTGGCTCAGCATGTCCTCGGTATGGGGGTCGAGGACGGACTCGAGCAGTCTCAGCCGTTCGTGTTCAGTCGCCAGCGCGTGACTGAAGACGCCGTCGCGGTAGCGGGTGGGCAGCCACTGCGAGTGGGCTGACGCCGAAGCCGCACCGCGGTGTGCTCGTGTGTGCGTCACGCCGAGTCTCCCGACTGCTTTGTGGGCACGCGGCTGTGGCGGGCGCTCGCGAGGTCGAGCCGATGCGCGGCGGCCGCCAATGCGGCGAGGTGGGTGCGTTGACGGATCAGGGCGATGATCTCCATGCCCACGTGCGTAATCTGCCTTCGCGGGGAGTCGGCGCGGGCGTTCAGGGTGCCGAGGCACCCGTGATCCTCCTTCCAGGCGGATGGCAGGTCGTGATGTCTGGGCATTGTCAGCACGATGTTCCTCACATTGTCGCGGGGCGGGTGGTTTCGGTAGGCGGTTTGCTTACGGCCGACGGTATGTGCGCAGCTCGTCCTCGACGACAGCACCGGCGAATTCGGCGCGCCGGCGCCAGCAACGCGGCGATCGAGTCCACGAGGAAGCGATCAACTAACGCACCCTGCTTGCTCGCGCCGTATGCCCGGCCTGACTGAACGGAGTCGGCCGGCATAACTGGAGCATGCGAAAGGGCCTGGCCCCTGGTGGACGGCCCTTTCGGTTTCGGTTATCGGTGCCCGGACATTGCATCAGTGGGCATCAGGGTATGGGGCACCCCTTCGAGATATTCGTTAGCTTGTAGCCGGGCAGCGGCTCCGCAGCGAACTTCTTCCGGCCCTTCGTTCCACCGTTGGTGTTGAGGCAGTCAATGATTTCCGGATTGTCCCCGCGTTTCGTGTAGTGAAGCGTAGCGCGCACGTGATGTGAGCAGTGATTGTTGAAGTACACGGTTGTGCTGGCCGAGCCGCTATTATCCCAGGAGTAGTTGACTTTGTTTCCTGCAGGCTTGGTGCAGGAAACGCTGTCCCTGCGAATTGCTGCGCTTTCGTTTTCAGCCTGGGCTGGCGCCGCGAAACCAAGCGGCAATGCGAAAGACACGAGTAGCGCCCCAGTGGTTGCCACAATTTTCCCTGTAGACCTACTCCGCATCCGCACAGATCCTCCTTTGTTGTTCCTCAGTCCGACTCGCCCCAAGTTTGCTGGGCGGCGCCTAGTCGGCTCCGTATCGGCGAGAGTGCCAGTCATGTTGTCAGCGCAGACCCAACTTAGGGTCTGGATCACTGAATCGGACTAGTCTTGCTCATCCACGGGAAACGAGCATGGGTCTCGCTTCTCTGATGTCGATCTTCCTCGGCGCCTATCGACACCAAACGACCTGGAAGACTCCAGCATTGCGTCACCGCAGGTCAACGCGGCAACGAGCCGGGAGATCGATTAGCGCACGAGCCGATGCCGACGTTCCTTCCGCCGCCAATTGCAGCAGGTGCTAACTCGCGACACTTTGCGAAACAGGTCCATAGTGGACGCCCAATTAGCCATGTGGCCAGCAGGTAGAGCAGTGAAGCACGGTGCCCTTACCGCCACATCCTCGAGATTACGGGCCCGGGGGCGTCACTCGTGCTGCGGTATCCCGCTGCCGCACGATCCGGCGCGGTTGTTTCTCAAGCCCCCCAGATCGCGGTCGCCGCCACCTCCCGGGTCGACACCGGGCACACCGTCTACGTCGGAGGCACCGACTACCTCACCGTCGGCGGCTGACCCCGCCAAAACCCGCGGCCGAACGCTACGTCGTCCGGGCTACCAGTGCATGGGACGGGACAGCGCTGGGGGCAGCTTGGTGGTGGAGTCGCCCTTGGCGGCGTTGAGCTGGGCCTGGGTGAGGAAGATCGCGCCGGTGAGGTCGGCGCCGCGCAGATCCGTGTCCCGGAAGTCCGCGCCGATCAGGTCCGCCGAACGCAGGTCCGCGCCGCGCAGGTCGGCCGCGATGAGGTAGGCGCCGCGAAGGTTCGCGCCTCGCAGGCCGGCGCCGCGCAGCTTGGCTCCGATGAGATCGGCTCCCCGGTGGTTCTTCTTGCGGCCTGCGACCTGGGACCGCACCAGTTCGCTGGTGCGCAGCAGTAGGGTGTTGACGTCTTGGCGCAGCGCCGCGACATCGATCTCGGTGATCTCGTCGGCGCTACCGCGGGTCAGGCGTTCGGTGTCTTCCAGCGCCGTGCGGAGGTCCTCGTGCACTGGCTTGGCGGCCTGCAGCGTCAAGGCCTCGGTGAGGTACCAGAGCAGTTCGTGGAGCTGGCGCATCACGGGGAACACGGCGAACATCTGCCGCGCGGTGTGCGGGACCTGCCGCCAGTCCTGGCCGTCGAAGGTGAGTTGGGAGACCTTCTGCCCGGCACCGAAGCAGTCGAAGACGGTGCAGCCAGGGAAGCCGCGCTCACGCAGCTGGGAATGGATGCCGCACCGGAAGTCCGCCAGCAGGTTCGTGCATGGTTGCCCGGCACCCTTGCCGACCGCGAAATCGGCCGAAGCGGCGAACGGCAGTGCGACGCAGCACAGTCCGAAGCAGTTCGCGCAGTCGGCATGCAGACTGCCCGCGGTGGGGAGGGCCTGGTGTTGGTGGGACAACGTGCTGATCTCCTGGCGCGAGGTGTTCTGCTGGCATTATCCCCAACCGGTCGGGTCCGGTCGCGGCCCGGTGCAGTTCGTGGCGCTGGGCCGGTGGGGCGAACTGGAAGCCGCCGGAACTTGCTCGGCGTCGGCGATGAGCAGCAGCTGGGCGAAGTTCTCTTCGCCGGTGTGATCGCCGGGGCCTGCAGTGGTCGAACGCCACCAGTGATGGCGTTCACCCGAGTGTCCGCCGCCGGTTGGTAGCGTCCCGGGCCATGGGTGAGCAGCCGGTGCGCGATGCGGTGTCCGACGAACAGGCCGAGGGGGTGTGCCGGTTCCCCGGCTGCACGCGGGAAGTCGTGCGCACCGGCGGGCCGGGACGTCCTTCCGAGTACTGCGACCTACCCGAACACACCCGGTGGCGGGCCTGGAAGGAGCGGCAGCGCCTGCAGACCGCGCAGGAACAGGCCCAGGCGTCGCCGGTCGCGGTCGTGGAATACGACGGTGCGCGGCTGCGGGCCGAGGAGTTGTTGCGCCAGTACCGGCTCCTTTCAGAGCAATTGACCCGCAATCTGCGCGCCGGCATCGCCGAACTCGCTACGATCGCTGATCCCAGTGCCGCCGAGGCGCAGATCCAGGCCGCCCAAGCCGAAGCCGCACACCGCATCGCGCAAGCCGAGCAAACGCTGGCCACCGTCCAGCGGCAGCGCCGCGACGCCGAGCAGGCCCGCAGTGCCGCCGAGGCCGCGGCCGAAGATGCCACCGCAGCCGCGGAATCCGCCGGGCAGGACGCCGAAGGCGCCCGCAAGCAACGGGATGATGCCGTGGAACAGGCTCGCCAATCCGAACAGAAGGCGCGGCAGGACATCGAAGCCGCGCGCAATGAAGCCGAGGTCGCCATCGCGGCAGCCCGTCGCGAAGCCGACCGGCAGATCACCGACGCGCGCAAGACCATCGAGCAGGCCAAGCAGGACGCGGCGGCGGAAATTCAAAAGGCGCAAGAACAAGCGCGGCGGCAGATGGACTCGGCGGCACAGCAGCAGGCGGCGGCGCTGGAGCGCGCGGCGAGAGCCGAGCAGGCGGCGGAGACGGCGCAGGGGCGCCTGGACGAGCTCACACGCGCAGCCGAGGAAGCGCGTGCGGAGGCGCGGCGCCAGCGCGATGAGCTCGTGGCGTTGCGCGAACAGCAGGCTGCAGAGCTGCAGCGACTGCGGACGGAATCCGCGGAGCGGATACAGGCCGAGCGCGACGCGGCGACGCAGCGGATGGCGGCGATGCAGGACGCGCAGTCGCAATCCGTGGCACGCGCAGAACGCGCCGAACGGCAGCTGGACGCGGCGACGGAGGAGCTGCGGACCCTGCGGGCGGCCGCGCAGCCACCGGTGGAGTCGGCGTAGGCGGCTGCTGGTGCACGTCCGTTGGCGCTTACGGGTCTGGCTGGAGGCGTACAAGCGGCCAGTGCGTCGATCTCGACGAGCTGGTGGGCGTAGCCGAGGACCGTGACGCCCAGCAGGGTGCTGGGCGGTCGTGATCGCCGAAGTGGTCGCGCACCACGTCCCAGGCCGTCACCAGGTCGGCCTGCCGCGCCGAGGCCACGTAGACGGTGGTCTTGACCACATCGGACAGTTGCGGCCCCGCCGTCGGAAAGGGCGGGGCCGCCGTCGGAGAGGGCGGTTTCGAGGTTGCGCATCATCTGTGCGCTTGGGCAGGCGTAATCGCCGATAGCCACGGTCTCCCCGTCCTCGTCGAAGGGGCAGGCGCCGGCGGCGAATACCAGTTGGACGTCGGGTTGCACCGCCGTGCCGTAGGCGTATTCGGCCACACCGGACAGGCTTCCATTGCGGACGAGCCGGAACGGATTGGGCACGACTCACCAGCGTACCGGCGAAATCTACCCGATCATCCCTTTTTTTGGACACGAAAAGTAGTTGATCGCCCGAGTGGTCTGCTTACAGTCGTTGGTCGACATGGCGATCGCGACGCCTGATCCACAGTGGACCTCAGAGGGGCGGGGGCCGATGGAACCCGCAGGGGGACGACCGGTTCGCCAGGTGGGCGAGCTGTTCGCGCAGCTGCTGGCCACCGGCCAGGAACCGGCGCCGGGCTCGTGGTTCGTCATGGCGGCGAGGAGGTCGTGCGGCTATCCGGCGGATGGGCCGATGCTGCTCGCACCAGACCGTGGTGGGAGGACACGCACTCGTGCACGTCTACTCGGTCGGCAAGCCCTTCACTGCACTGACCCTGCTTAAGGTGCTCGCCGATACCGGAATCGCCCTGGACACACTGGTCGCCGAGCTGACCGGACGACGCCGCGGCGGGCAAGTCAGCGACCACACTGCGTCAGCGGCTCAGCCACCAGGCCGGGCAGCCAGCGTTTCCCGCCACGCTGGGGATCTGTTCGATGACGCTGGGCTGCGCGCACAGCTGGCCGCGCCCGCCCCGGAGTGGCCGCCGGGCACGGCGCTGGCCGAGCGCGGGCTGACCTGCGGTCATCTGCTCGATGGGGTCGTACGGGCGGTCACCGGACACTCGCTTGGTGGCCGGGCTGAGCATCGACGCCGAGTACCTGACGTCGCACCTGGTGCGGGTGGCCCGCGGTGCGGCGGGCGAACTGCTGGGCCCCTACACCATGATCGTACCGGCCCTCGGCGGCGAAGGTGAGGGCGAGCTCGACTTCATGGCCATCAATGATGCCGCGCAGGGGCGCGGTGTTGGCCGGGTGCCCGTCGGGGATGCCCGCGCGGGGTTTGCGGGTGCTGCACGTGGTCTCACATCCGCTGCCGGCTTCTACCGGTCGGTGGAGGCCCGGCGAGTGGCGTTGGTGCCGTCCAGGGCGAGATCACCTGGTCCCGGCCGCATTTGGTGTTCGGATTGTAGGTGGGCGGTTTCCGCTTACGGTGTCGATATGCACATCTCACGCTTGCAGTTCGTGTCGGTGCCGGCGGCAGACCACGTCAAGGCCTGCGAGTTCTACGTCGACGTCCTCGGTTTCGAGCTGGTGGTGGACTTCGCCGGTCCGCACGGCCAGTTCGTCATGGTTGCCCCGCCCGGCGCGCAGACCGGGGTCGTGTTGGTGGACTTCAGCATCGACGGGCGCGGTGTCGGCGGACCGGTGCATCTGCAGTTCCACACCGACGACCTGGACGGTGACATCGCGGAGCTGCGCGCCGCGGGTGTGGCCGCCGGGAATCCGCAGGAGGCGCCGTGGGGGCGGATGACGTCGTTCACCGATCTCGACGGCAACCCGATCTCGCTGCTGCAGCCCTCCCGGATGGGAGACCGCCCGAATAGCACCGGGTCATAGCGCCGCCTGGATTCCTGCTGCGGCGCGCGCTCGGCGGCGGTGGCCTGCGCCGGTTGTGAGCTCGGCCGTCACCGGGCTGGGCGGGTCAGCCGCCAGACGACGTCGATGCCGTCCTCTCCGGAGGTTCTCGGGTTCCGGGTGGGGATGCGGCGGTCGACGCAGGTGAAACCGAGGCGCTGTGGCACGCCCTGGCTGGCGGTGTTGGCCGCGTCGTGCCGGATCTCCACGTGGTCCACGCCCGGCAGCGCGAACGCCTCGCCCACCAACGCGGCCGCGCTGGTGGTGGCTAGTCCGCAGCCGGTGTGGCCGGGGTGCAGCCAGTACCCGATTTCCAGGCCGCCGGGGCCGATACGGCGTTGCATGGCGATGCAGCCGGTGATCGCGCCGTCGACGGTGATGGCGTAGGTGTAGGCATCACCGCTGCGCCAGTTGCGGTTGCAGAGGTCGAGGAAATCGGTGGCGGACTCGACCGGGTAGTCGCAAGCGGCCCACGGCATCCACGGCCGCAGGTGCGGCAGTGCCTCGGTGACCACGTGGTGCATCTCGGCGAGGTCGTCGCTGCGCCAGCGTCGCAGCACCGCCGATTCGAGGATGATCACTTCCGCGGGGTGCGTCATGCGGCCGATGATGCTGCCAGGCGGTCGATCCGGGCAACCAAATTACCGGCGGCTAACACGGGTGGGGCCGCCCCGTCGGCCGGGACAGCCCCACCCGCAGCTGTTGCCGAGGCTCAGATCAGGCCGAGCTTGCGGACGGCGTCGCGCTCCTCGACGAGTTCGTTGACCGAGGCGTCGATGCGCTCGCGGGAGAACTCGTCGATCTCCAGGCCCTGCACGATCTCGAACTTGCCGTCGCGGGCGGTGACCGGGAACGACGAGATCAAGCCCTCGGGCACCCCGTAGGAGCCGTCGGAGACCACGGCCGCCGAGGTCCAGTCGCCCTCGGGTGTGCCGTTGACCCAGGTGTGCACGTGGTCGATGGCGGCGTTGGCCGCCGAAGCCGCCGACGACGCGCCGCGGGCCTCGATGATGGCCGCGCCGCGCTTGGCGACGGTGGGGATGAACTCGTCAGCCAGCCAGCCCTGCTCGACCTGCTCGGCGGCGATCTTGCCTGCGACCTCGGCGTGGAACAGGTCCGGGTACTGGGTGGCGGAGTGGTTGCCCCAGATGGTCAGCTTCTTGATGTCGGTGACCGACACGTCCAGCTTCTGCGCCAGCTGGCTCAGCGCCCGGTTGTGGTCCAGGCGGGTCATCGCGGTGAACCGCTCGGCGGGCACGTCCGGGGCGTGGGCCTGCGCGATGAGCGCGTTGGTGTTGGCCGGGTTGCCGACCACCAGCACGCGCACGTCCTCGGCGGCACCGGCGTTGATCGCCTCGCCCTGCGGCTTGAAGATGCCGCCGTTGGCTTCCAGCAGGTCGCCACGCTCCATGCCCTTGGTGCGCGGGCGGGCGCCTACCAGCAGCGCGACGTTGGTGCCGTCGAATGCGGTGCGGGCATCGTCGGTGGTGTCGATGCTCTGCAGCAACGGGAAGGCGCAGTCGTCGAGCTCCATCGCGGTGCCCTCGGCTGCCTTGACCGCCTGCGGGATTTCCAGCAAGCGGAGCTTGATCGGGGTGTTGGGCCCGATGAGCTGTCCGGATGCGATCCGGAACAGCAACGCGTAGCCGATCTGACCGGCCGCACCGGTAACGGTCACGGTGACGGGAGCTTGGGTCATGAGGTTTCGTTCTCCTGCTCGCCGGGTGATTGCTTAGCCGGGATGCTATCGCCAGCGCGACGGTGCCGTTGCGGGCCCGCCACGGATCACAGTGGACGGCGTGCCGGACCGATTCAGCCGCGCCCGCACGGGAGAGGCAGGACACAGCCCTGCCGGCCGCCGAGGTGATCAGCGGCACTTTCACTCGGCGGGTGGTGAGCTCGGCGGCGCGAAAAATGCCTCGCGCGGTGGTGTCGATGCGGGCGGAGGCAATTCGTGTAGTGGGTGAGAAGCCGGGCTGAGCCGGTTTCGCGAGCGCGAGGACAAGGCGATGATGCAGTACCTGCCGAGCATCTAACAGCCCGACAGGCCCATGCCGCCAACGGAGGTGCTGGGCCGATCATGCGCGACGTGCAGGCGGTGAACTCCGAGATGCAGGTTGAGTTCGGCGGCGTTGCGGGCGAGGCGTTTCATTTCGTGCAAGGTGAGGATGACCGGCTGGTCCGGCGCGGCGGTCTTGATCTCGTGAGCGAGAGTGAGCGCTTTTTCCAGCTCAGGGCGGATCTTGATGCGGTTGCTGATCTTCTCGGAGAACACCCGCGTGCAGTGCGCGGCCGCGAGCGCGTCGAGCTGGGACTGGAGTTCCCGGGTGGCGGTGGAGCACCGGGCGTAGCCGATGCGGATCGGCGCCCTGGTCGTCTTCGGCGCGGCGGCGACCTCCGGGCCTTGTGTCCACTTCTTGGCTGGTCCCCGGTCGGCGGGGACGGGCACGGTGAGTTCGTCGCGCAGCGCGGGCACGAGGATGAACCGCGCGGTGTGGTACTTGGCGGCGGTCTTCCCGGCGCGGGTGCGGCAGGCGGATCCGGTGGGCACGTCGCATTGCGGGCAGGGGTGGCGTTCGACCGCGGCTGCGGCCTCATCGGGTCCGAGTGGCATACCGAGAAGTCTCGCAGAACTCTCTCAAAACTAGAGGTGAGAGGAGTTTTGCGAATCGTGACCTGCGGATTCCCGGTCCGGATCGGCCGGTGCGCACAACGGTAACAACTGTCGTTTATGAGAGTGGGCACGCGTCACACCGGTGCCTTCCCGGGCATATGCGTGGGTCTGTCTGACCAGTTGTCGCTGGATGCGGCGAGGTGTTAGTGGGGAAGTGGCTATGGTCGTCTCATCGTGTGCCGGCGGGTACCCGCCGCGGGTTGTCGTAGTTGCTGAGAGGGGCCGTGCAGGAATTATCGAATACGCAGTCGGCGTTCAAGGGTTCCGCGCCGGCCGCCGACATCACCATCAAACGCTACTTGTACCGCAACCGCTCCAAGGGCGTGGAGACCGACACTGTCATACGTGAACCGGACGGTTCGCTTCGTGTCAGCACCTCCTGGGGGCATTTCTTCCTCAGCCCACCGCTGGCACGATGGCTGGAGCGGGACAACACGGTGCTGACCTGGCAGCGAGTTCCGACCAAACAGGGCACTGCCCGTCATCTCTGCTTGGTCGACGAGGCCGGGAACATGCTGTGGCGCGAGAGCTCGGCCAGCACGACAGTGACGCTCCCACCGGCTGTGTCATACGACTACGGCGGACCTGTCATGGGCTTGGGGTCGCGTCTGCGTCTTCAGTCCCTGACTTCGCCGTCCGGCTCGCACACGCTGTTGCACCACGATGACGGAAACCTGGTGCTCTACTGCAATGCCACCCACACCCCGGTTTGGGCGACCGACACGAGCTGGCTCGGCGACAGTTGGGTCGATTTGACCCTGCGTGGCGACCTTGTACTGCGCAGCTCGTGCGGCACGCCGGTCTGGCATTCAGACACCGCCGATGCGGGCGTGGAGCGGCTCGCCGTCCGCGACGACGGCAGCCTTGCCCTTCTGGACGCCGCAGGAACAGCCGTCTGGCGGATTCACCACCACGCGCCCTGCACAGCAGCCGGGCACAGTCCGCCACGCGGCGCCGTCCTCCGACGCGGACAGACGCTCCGCAACCAATCCCTGACCTCCGCCGACGGTGGCACCGTCCTGTACCACCGAGCCGGTGAAGGCAACGGTGAAGGAACGAGACTGTTCCGCGCCGACGGAATACAACTGTGGTGCGCGCCCAACTCCCGCTCCGCGGACGCCAGCCTGACCCTCGACAACGAAGGATTCCTTCAGGTCCGGGCCGACGACGGCAGCGTTGTCGAACAACTGGCCGGTCCGGGAGACCACCTCATCGTGGTACCTGGCGGCGAAGTCCGGCTTTGTGCCTATGACGGCACCGTGTTGTGGCGCGAAGGCCAGCACGTGATCGAGCACGGCGACGAAGTCATGACCGTCTTCCCACGCACGGTCACACCCGCCGCCCTGGAGACACTGCTCAATGCCGACTCCACCCCGATCGTGCGCACCGACTTCTCTGACGACCATGCCTGGGAGACCACCCGGCGCGACCTCACCATGCCCCGCGAATACTGGGATGACGACGTCGTTCTCGATGCCACTCTGGTTGCCATACCCGAGTTCGAAGGCTGGACGGGTGAAGAGCTCGCCACCCTGCTGTCACACACCAAGCATGAGCGCCTCCTAGCGGTGGACGCGGTCACACTCGCCTCCCCAGAGCATCCCGTGCTCGTCGTGGAGATCGACCCAGAACGCGTCCAGCCACGATCCTTCCGCGCCACTCCGCATGCCCTGCTGGACGTTGAAATCCAACTCTCGATCGCCAACATGGATTGGGATGACTTCAGCCACTCCGTCGACCCCGACGGCGTGCTCCGAAGCTCCACCGCAAACTAGAGTAGTGGGCTGGTAGGGAATGGTTTTCGCGTTCGTGGTGCGGGTTTGGGTGGTTGGTGCTTGGCTTGGCTGCCGATGAGGGTTGATCGGCGTGCTGGAGGTTGGGGTTCGTGGCGACGCGGGTGTTCGCGGACGAGGAGTTGGAGCTGCTGCGGGGGTTTCCGGAGATCAGCCGGGAGGAGTTGTTCCGGTTCTTCACGCTGACCCCGGCTGATCTGGTATTCGTGGGTCCGGGACGTGGCCGCGGTCCCGCGGACCGTTTGGGGCTGGCGGTCGCGTTGTGCGACGCTGCCGTGGCTGGGGTTCGTGCCGGACCGGTTGACGGCAGCACCACCGGTGGCGGTGGCCCGGCTCGCCGAACAGATGGAGATCGGCTCATATGGCAAGCGCGCCAAGACCCGCAC
Source organism: Saccharopolyspora sp. NPDC000995 (assembly GCF_053599315.1). Classification (NCBI taxonomy): domain Bacteria; kingdom Bacillati; phylum Actinomycetota; class Actinomycetes; order Pseudonocardiales; family Pseudonocardiaceae; genus Saccharopolyspora; species Saccharopolyspora sp. NPDC000995. The sequence continues at coordinate 282 of NZ_JBSFLZ010000156.1, read as the reverse complement.
CGAGCATGCGCGACTAGCCTCCCAGTATCTGGCTGGCGGCCCGCCGGGCCGCTGGAGTCCAAGGAGCTGGACGAGTTCCTACTGGCGCGGGCGATGGGAGCACGATTCTCCGACGCTGCTGTTCCGGCTGGCCTGCGAGTACCTGATCTCGGCACGGGTGATCCGGCCAGGCCCGGTGACCGTGGTGGGGGTGGGAACCGAATACGCCAGAAACGGGCCGCGGCGCACGTAATCAGATGTTCGAGGGCACTCTTGGCTCAATTCGTCAGCTTGCAGTGTCAA
>NZ_JBSFLZ010000155.1:0-14858 GCF_053599315.1 Saccharopolyspora sp. NPDC000995 | reverse complement strand
GGAGCTGGCGACCGAGTCGGTGTCCTGGCCACGAACCGGGCACCCCCGCCGGGCCGGGGTGTCCTCGTTCGGGATCAGCGGCACCAACGCGCACGTGATCATCGAGACCGCCCCGGCAACCGAACCCGCCGAACCAGCCCACCCAGCCGGTGTGGTCGAGTCGGCCGGTGTGGTGGAGTCGGCCGGTGTGGTGGAGTCGGCCGGTGTGGTGGAGTCGGCCGGAGCGGCCGAGGTGGTGGAGTCGGAGGTATCGGGCGGGGCGGTGTCGGTTGTGGTGCCGTGGGTTCTCTCCGGTAAGTCGCCGCGGGCGGTGCGGGAGCAGGCGGTGCGGCTGGTGTCGTTCGCGGACGGGCAGGACCCGGTGGATGTGGGTTTCTCGCTGGCTACCACGCGTTCGGTGTTCGAGCATCGTGCGGTGGTGGTCGGTGACCGGCAGGCCCTGTTGGCGGGGTTGGGGGTGTTGGCGGGGGGCGGGTCCGCGCCGGAGTTGGTGGTGGGTGCGGCGGCAACGGCGGGTGCGGCGGGCAAGGTCGTTTTCGTGTTCCCGGGGCAGGGGTCGCAGTGGCTGGGGATGGCCGGTGGGTTGCTGGGCTCGTCGCGGGTGTTCGCGGACTCGATGGCGGAGTGCGCGGTGGTGTTGTCGGAGTTCACCGACTGGTGGTTGTTCGATGTGCTCGAGGATGAGGTGGCGCTGGCCCGGGTTGATGTGCTGCAGCCGGTGTTATGGGCGGTGATGGTGTCGTTGGCGGCGTTGTGGCGGTCTGTGGGTGTGGTTCCGGACGCGGTCCTCGGGCACTCCCAGGGCGAGATCGCCGCGGCGTATGTGGCCGGGGCGTTGTCGTTGCGGGACGCGGCCCGGGTGGTCGCGTTACGCAGCCGTGCTCTGCGGGCACTGGCCGGGGGTGGTGGCATGGTGGCGGTGTCGCTGCCGGAGGCCGAGGCCGCGGGGTATGCGCGGCGGTATGGGGTGTCGGTGGCGGCGGTCAACAGTGCCTCGTCGGTGGTGGTTTCCGGTGATGTGCCGGCGTTGGAGGGGTTGGTCGAGGAGTGGGTGGCGGCGGGGGTGCGGGCGCGCCGGGTCGGGGTGGATTACGGGTCGCATTCCGGTCAGGTCGACTCGGTCCGGGAGCAGATCCTGCGGGATCTCGCGGGTGTGACTGCGGTGGCGGCACGGATTCCGTTGTATTCCACCGTTACCGGCGAAGTGCTGGATACCGCTGGTATGGACGCCGGTTACTGGTACCGGAATCTGCGGGAGACCGTCCGGTTCCAGCAGGCCACCGAGTCGCTTTTGGCCGGGGGGTTCGGTGTGTTCGTGGAGATCAGTCCCCACCCGGTGCTGACTCCCGCGATCACCGACACCGCCGGGGAGCCGGCGCTGGTGGCCGGGTCGTTGCGTCGCGGCGAGGGTGGCCTGGACCGGTTTCTGCGGTCGGCCGCGGAATTGCACGTCCGTGGCGTGCCGGTGGACTGGGCCCCGGTCTTTCCTGGTGCCCGCCGGGTGAGCCTGCCGACGTATCCGTTCCAGCGTGAACGGTACTGGCCCGAGGCCGTGGCCGGTGCTGGTGATGTGACCGCGGCCGGGCTGGGCATGGTGGATCACCCCCTGCTCGGTGCGGGGGTCGAGCTGGCGGGCACGGACGGATATGTGTTCACCGGTCGTCTCTCCCTGCGGACGCATCCCTGGCTGGCCCAGCACACCGTGGCAGGGAGGGTCCTGTTTCCCGCGACCGGTTATGTCGAGCTCGCTTTCCGGGCGGGTGATCAGACCGGCTGTGACCACCTCGAGGAACTCACCCTGGAAAAACCTCTCGTGCTCCCCGACACCGGTGGGGTCCGGATCCAGATCGTGGTGGAAAGCCCTGACGAGTCCGGCCGGCGCGTGTTCACCGTCCACTCCCGTACCGATGACGACACCACCGACACCGTCTGGGCCTGCCACGCAACCGGTGTGCTCTCCACCACCACACCCACCACACCGCCCGTACCGGGCCAGTGGCCCCCGCCCGGTGCCCAACCGATCGACCTGGACGGCTTCTACCAGCGACTGGCCGACGCGGACTTCGCCTACGGCCCGGTGTTTCAGGGACTGACCGCCGCATGGCGCCACGGCGACGAAATCTTCGCCGAAACCGCGCTACCCGCCGGCATCGACCCACACGGATTCGGCCTGCACCCAGCACTCCTCGACGCAGCCCTGCACACCGCGTGGATCAACGGAGACGACGAGCCTGCTAGCCGGATGCCGTTCTCGTGGAACGGAGTCTCCCTGCACGCCACCGGTGCTACACACCTGCGGGTCCGACTACGACGGACCGGCACGGACACCGTCTCACTCACGCTGGCCGATCCCGCCGAGGCGCCAGTGGCATCCGTCGAGGCACTGACACTGCGTCCGGCATCGGCGGGCGTCTCGCACGCGACGGCCGCGTCACCCCGGGCCTGGGCGTTGCGGCTGGGGTGGATCGCCGCGGTCACCAAGCCGCATCCCAGCGTACAGCGGTGGGCCGTGCTGGACGACGAGGGCTTCGGACTGCCGGTCGCTGCCGGGCTGGACGCGTTCGACGGCGAGGTTCCCGAAACGCTGCTCGTGCCGGTGGCGAGCGAAACCGCCGGCCAGGTGCTCGGGCGGATCCAGCAGTGGCTGGGCGACGAGCGGTTCGCGGCCGCCAAACTGGTTTTCGTCACCCGTGATGCGCAGACCGACGCAACCTCGGGGTCGGTGTGGGGCCTGGTTCGCGCGGCACAGGCGGAGCACCCGGACCGGTTCGTCCTGGTCGACATCGACGAAGATCCCGCCTCGGTGAGGGCGTTGCCCGCCGCGGTGAGCACGGGTGAGCCGCAGGTCGTGGTACGCGCGGGGGAGGTCCTCGTCGGCAGGCTGGCCCGGGTGCCGAGCCGGCCGGAGTCTTCGCGGCCGTGGGACATCGAGGGCACCGTGGTGATCACCGGTGGCACCACGGGTCCGGGTGCGCTGTTCGCCCGCCATCTCGTGGAGGAGCGCGGTGTGCGGAACCTGGTGCTGCTCGGCGGTACCGGTGAGGGCGGCGCGGATCTCGTCGCGGAACTGACCGTGCACGGCGCCGACGTCCGTGTGGTCGACTGCGACCTCACCGACCGCGACGCGCTGGCCGAGGTCCTCTCGCCGCTGCGGCTGACGGCCGTGCTCCACACCGAAGAGACGATCAGTGAGGACGGCGTCGCGGAGTTGACCCCTGAGCGACTGGACGAGGTGCTCAGGTCGAAGCTCGGCGTCGCGGTGAACCTGCATGAACTCACCCGGAACCAGGACCTGTCGGCTTTCGTGCTCTTCTCGTCGGCGGCTGGACTGTTCGGCGGCGGGCAGGCTGCCGTGCTGGCGGCGAACGCCGGGCTGGATGCGTTAGCCGCGTACCGTCGCGGTCTCGGGCTGCCCGGTATCTCACTGGCTTGGAGCCAGGACACTGCCCTGACCGGAGCTGGCGTGCTGCCACTTTCCGATGACCAGAGGCTGGCGTTGTTCGACTTCGCGACCGGGCTCGACGAGCCCGTGGTCGTATCGGCCCGCCTCGACCTGGCCGCGCTGCGAGCGCGGCCAGAACTCCCGTACGCCCTGCGTTCGCTGGTCAGGAATCCAGTCCGGCGGTCCGCGACGAACAGCTCGGGCACCACGGTTACGCTCGGCGGACGACTAGCTGCACTGCCGAAAGCCGAACGCGCCCGCGTCGTCTTGGATTTGGTGCGCGCGCAGGCGTCGGCCGTCCTGCGGTACGACGGTTCCGATGCCGTCGAAGCGGACCGTGCCTTCGGCGAGCTGGGCTTCGACTCGCTCACCGCAGTGGACCTCCGCAACCGGCTGAACGAAGCGACCGGACTTCGCCTGCCGGCGAGCCTGGCCTTCGACTACCCGACGCCGGCCTCGCTCGCGGACCACCTCGTGGCCGCGCTCACCGGCGGCGCGGGCCCGGTAACCGCGACAACGCGAAGCGGTCCATCCACTTCGGACGATCCATTGGTGATCGTCGGGATGGCCTGCCGTTACCCGGGCGGCGTGAATTCCCCGGAAGACCTGTGGGATCTCGTCTCCAGCGGCGCCGACGTCATCGCCCCGTTCCCCACCGACCGCGGCTGGGACCTGGATGGCTTGCACCACAGCGATCCCGACCACGTTGGCACGAGCTACACGCGACACGGCGGCTTCCTCGACGACGCGGCCGGGTTCGATCCGGCGCTCTTCGGGATCTCCCCGCGTGAGGCGCTCGCCATAGACCCGCAGCAACGGCTACTGCTGGAGACGTCGTGGGAGGCTCTCGAACGCTCGGGCATCGACCCGACCTCGGTGAAGGGACGCTCCGGCGGGGTGTTCATCGGTTGCTCGGCCATCGGATACGCCGAGATGCTGAGTCAAACGCCCGCCGCCGCGCAGCTCGAAGGCCACATCGGCACCGGGAACTCGCCGAGCGTGATGTCCGGTCGGTTGGCCTACACCTTCGGGGTGGAGGGGCCCGCGGTCACCGTCGACACGGCGTGCTCGTCGTCGCTGGTGGCGCTGCACTTGGCTGGGCAGGCGCTGCGGGCCGGCGAGTGCTCGTTCGCGCTGGTCGGGGGCGTGGCGGTGATGGTCGATCCCAGCGAGTTCGTCGAGTTCAGCCGGCAGCGCGCGCTGTCCGTCGACGGCCGGTGCAAGGCCTTCTCCGACAGCGCCGACGGGTTCGGGCTCGCCGAGGGGGTCGGGGTCCTCGTGGTGGAGCTGCTGTCGGAGGCTCGGCGGTTGGGGCACGATGTGCTGGCTGTGGTGCGGGGTTCCGCGGTGAACTCTGATGGTGCGTCGAACGGGTTGACGGCGCCGAACGGCCCGTCGCAGCAGCGGGTGATCCGGCAGGCGCTCGCGGCCTCAGGTTTGTCCACGTCGGATGTTGATGTGGTCGAGGCACATGGCACCGGCACGGTGCTAGGTGACCCGATCGAGGCGCAGGCGCTGCTAGCGACCTACGGTCAGAACCGGGAACGGCCGTTGTGGTTGGGGTCGGTGAAGTCGAACATCGGGCACACCCAGGCCGCCGCCGGGGTCGCCGGGATCATGAAGATGGTCATGGCGATCCGCCACGGCGTGCTGCCGACGACGTTGCACGTGACGGAACCATCCACGTTCGTGGACTGGGCGAGCGGTGCAATCGAGTTGCTGACCGAAAAGGTCGCGTGGCCGGAGCCAGGACGGCCGCGTCGCGCTGGGGTGTCGGCGTTCGGGATCAGCGGCACCAACGCGCATGTGATCGTTGAACAGGCTCCGGCTGTGACTGTCGAGGAGGCCGCACCCCTCGAACCTGCGGTGGTCCCGTGGGTGTTGTCGGCGCGGACACCGGAAACGGTGCGCGCGCAGGCGGCAAGGCTGATGTCCTTTGTGGAGGATTCCGTGTCGAGTCCGCTCGATGTGGGATATTCCTTGGCGGTCAGCCGGTCCGCTTTGGACTATCGGGCGGTCGTGACGGGTAGTGGGCGGGCGGGGCTGCTCGCCGAGTTGGAAGCGTACGCGTCCGGTGGACGCGTGGCCGAGGGAGTGCGGCGGGACTCCGGCCGAGTGGCGTTCTTGTTCGCGGGGCAGGGTAGCCAGCGTGCGGATATGGGCCGTCAGCTGCACGCCCGGTTCCCGGTGTTCGCCCGCGCGTTCGACGAGGTCGCCGAACACCTTGAGCCGAGGTTGCGCGAGATCATGTTTGCCGAGGCGGGCACGTCCGAGGCGGAATCGCTTGGACGGACTGGGATTGCCCAGCCAGCGTTGTTCGCGTTGGAGGTCGCGCTGTTCCGGCTGGTGGAGTCGTGGGGGATCCGGCCGGATTTCCTGGCCGGACACTCGGTCGGCGAGATCGCTGCGGCGCATGTCGCCGGGGTGTTGTCGCTGGAGGACGCGGGCAGGCTGGTAAGCGCGCGCGGCAGGCTGATGCAGGCGCTGCCCGCTGGTGGGGTGATGGTCGCGGTCCAGGCGGCCGAGCAGGAAGTGCTTCCGCTGCTGGCGGGGGTCGCTGATCGGGTGTCGATCGCGGTGGTCAACGGGCCATCTTCAGTGGTGATCTCCGGTGAGCAGAGTGCGGTCGCCGCGATCGCCGAGGAGTTCGCGGCGCGGGGGCGGCGGACACGGTGGCTTAATGTCAGCCACGCGTTCCACTCGCCGCTGATGGAGCCGATGCTGCACGAGTTCGGTCAGATCGCGGAAAGGCTATCTTTTGGTGAGCCGGTGATCCCGATCATCTCGACGGTGACCGGTGACCACGCCGGAGACGGTATGTGTTCAGGAGAATATTGGGTCCGGCATGTGCTCGAAACGGTCCGGTTCGCCGACTGTGTCACACTGCTCGCCGACCTCGGCGTGACAGCGTTCGTCGAACTCGGGCCGGACGGCGCGGCCACGGCCATGGCACAGGAGAACATCGGCACCGACGTGCTGACGGTCCCGCTCCTGCGCAAGGACCGCGGTGAAGAAGAGGCCATCACCGCCGCGCTGTCCCGGCTGTATGTCCACGGCGTTGGCATCGACTGGCGCGGAGTGTTCCACGGCCACGGCGCACGCCGGATCGACCTGCCCACCTACCCGTTCCAACACCGGCGATACTGGCCCGACGGCGCACCTACGCGCGGCGGTTCGGCCCCGGGGCTCGACGCGACTGGGCACCCGTTGCTCGGAATGGCCCTGCAGACCCCGGATTCCGGTGGGCTGGTGTTCACCAGCAGGCTTTCAGTGCACAGCCACCCGTGGCTGGCGGACCGCGTCGCGGCGGGCTCGGTGCTCGTCCCCGGCGCCGCCTTCGTGGAACTCGCCATCCGCGCCGGGGACGAGGCCGGTTACGGCCGGATCGGCGAGCTCACCCTGGAAGCGCCGCTGATCCTCCCGGAAAACGGCGCGGTGCTGCTCCAGGTTGCGGTCGGTGGCGAAGACTCCGCCGGCCGTGAAGTGAACATCTTCTCTCGCGCGGACAACGATTCCGGCCAGTCGTGGGTCCGGCACGCCACCGGGGTGCTGGTGCCGCCCGATCCTTCCGGCCCCGCATTCGACACGGCCCTGTGGCCTCCCCGCGGCGCCGAACCGGTCGACCTGGAAGGCTTTTACGACGAGCTGGCCTTCGATGCCGGGTTCACCTACGGTCCGGTTTTCCGGGGGCTCACGGCCGCCTGGCGGCGTGGCGACGAGGTGTTCGCGGAGGTCTCACTGCCCGAGGCGGCCTGCGCCGAAGCGGCGGGCTTCGGGCTGCATCCGGCGCTGCTGGACGCGGCGGTGCAGACCTCGGTCTTCGCGGGTCTCGCCGAAGCCGAAGGCACCCGGTTGCCGTTCTCCTACAGCGGCGTCTCCTTATATGCCCACGGGGCTTCGGCGCTGCGGGTCAGGTTGACCACGACCGGCTCTGACTCGGTGGCGATCGCGGTGGCCGACACCACCGGCGAGCCGATCGCATCGGTTGGTTCCCTGGTGCTGCGGCCTTTCGCGGCCAACCGGCTTGCGCTCGCCGCCGGCCAGGACGCGTTGCTCGGTTTGGAGTGGACACCGGTCGACGTGCCCGCGGCCGCCGATGCAGACGGCTGGGTGGTGCTGGGTGAGCCGGTCGTCGAAGGTGTCCCGGTGGGCGCGGACCTGGCCGAGCTGGGTGAGCTCAGACCCGAAGTCGTGCTGCTCGGCGTGCCTTCCGGCGCGATACATGCGACGGTGACCGACGTTCTGAGCCACCTGCAGCGGTGGCTGGCCGACGAGCGGTCCGGCAGCGCCCGCCTGGTTGTGGTGACCCGTGACGCCGAGACGGACGTCGGGCAGGGGGCGGTCTGGGGTCTGGTGCGTTCGGCGCAGTGGGAGAATCCCGGCCGCTTTGTCCTCGTCGATACTCCCGCACACAGCGGGCCGGTTTCCCGCGAGCTACTGGCGGGCGTTGTGGCCTCGGGAGAACCGCAGGCCCGGATCGTCGACGGCAAGGTCCACTTCGGACGTTTCGTCAAGATTCCCCCGGCTGAAAGCCAGGTCTGGGACCGCGAAGGTACGGTCCTGATCACCGGTGGTACCGGCGCTCTCGGCGCGCACCTGGCCCGGCATCTCGTGACTGGACATGGTGTGCGACACCTGCTGCTGGCGAACCGAGGCGGTGATATGGCTCCCGGCGCGGCGGACCTGGTGGCAGAACTGGCCGCGCACGGCGCCGAGGTCCGGGTGTCAGGGGGTGATCTGGCGGATCGTGACAACGTTGCCGCGCTGCTCGCCACGATTCCCGCTGAACACCCGCTGACCGCGGTGGTCCACGCGGCGGGGGTCCTCGACGACGGTGTTCTCGCGGCGATGACCCCGGGACGCCTGGACACGGTGCTGCGGCCGAAGGTCGACGCGGCCTGGAACTTGCACGAGCTCACCCGCGGGTCCGACCTGTCGGCTTTCGTCGTGTTCTCCTCGGTCGCCGGGGTGCTCGGCAGTCCGGGACAGGCGAACTACGCGGCGGCCAATGCCGGTCTCGACGCGCTGGTCGCACACCGACGCGCACAGGGCCTGCCCGGGCTGTCCCTGGCGTGGGGCGCGTGGGACCTCGATCGCGGGATGACCGCCACTCTCACCGAAGCTGATCTGCGGCGCATCGCGCGCTCCGGCATGCCTGCGCTCCCACCGGAACGCGGGCTGGCCCTGTTCGACGCGGCTATCGGCGGTGACCGCTCGCTGGTAGTGGCGGTGCCTCTGGACCTCCGCATGCTCCGTGCGCTTCCGGAGGTGCCACACCTGTTGCGTGGAGTGGTCGCCGCGCCGGCTCGGCGCTGCGCGGTGACCGCCGCCGAGGCTCCCCCCGACCTCGTCGCCCGGTTGAACGGCCTGGATCGGCGGGACAGCGAGACTGCCATGGTCGGCATCGTCACCGCCGAGGTGGCGTCGGTTCTCGGTTACGACCGGGCCACCGCGTTGGAGGCCGAGCGTGAGTTCCGGGAGCTCGGCCTGGACTCCCTCACCGCGCTCGAGCTGCGCAACGGCCTGAGCTCGGCGCTCGGGCTAAACCTGCCCGCGACGCTGACCTTCGACCACCCGACTCCTGTTCTGCTGGCCGAGTACCTGCTCGGCAAGGTCCTGACGGACGCGGCGCCGGACGTCGTCTTCGAACTCGACCGATTGGAGAACGCGTTATCGCTGTCGAATCCCAAGGACGCCGCTCGCAGACGAATAGCGAGGCGCCTGCGGGTATTGCTCGCGAAGGTCGAGGACACCCCGGACAGCGACGACGTCCGTGGTTCCGTCGAGTTCGCCACCGACGATGAACTCTTCGCACTGCTGGACGACGAATGACTCCCGCCCCGTCATCGGATTTCCGCTCACCAACCAGTCAGGGCTCTGAAATGACGAACGAAGAGAAGCTTCGTGGCTACCTCAAGAAAGCGACCAACGATCTTCTGATCGCTCGCGCCCGCCTGCGGGAACTCGAGTCCGGCGAACAGGAGCCGATCGCCATCGTCGGGATGGCCTGCCGCTATCCCGGTGGCGTGACCTCGCCGGAGGAGCTGTGGGATCTGGCGTACTCGGGCGGGGACGGGATCTCCGGATTCCCGGACAACCGCGGCTGGGACATCGACGGGCTGTTCGACGACTACCGCGGGGAACGCGGGACGAGTTTCGCGCGTGAGGGCGGGTTCCTGCACGACGCCGCCAACTTCGACGCGGGTTTCTTCGGCATCTCGCCGCGAGAGGCGCTGGCGATGGACCCGCAGCAGCGGTTGTTGCTGGAGACCTCGTGGGAGGCGATCGAGCGTACCGGGATCGATCCTGCCTCCCTGCGTGGCAGTGAAAGCGGCGTCTTTGTCGGCGTGATCTACCACGACTACGGGTCGTCGCAGACGGTCGAGTTTCCCGAAGACGTCGAGGGCTACCTCGCCACCGGCAACGCCGGCGGCGTGATGTCGGGCCGCCTGGCCTACACGTTCGGGTTGGAGGGCCCGGCCGTCACCATCGACACGGCGTGCTCGTCCTCCTTGGTCGCGCTGCACTTGGCCGGGCAGGCGCTGCGTTCCGGCGAGTGTGACCTCGCGCTGGCCGGTGGAGTGACGGTGATGGCCACCCCGGGCACGTTCGTCGAATTCAGCAAGCAAGGCGGGCTCGCCGCCGATGGCCGGTGCAAGTCATTCAGCGATTCCGCCGACGGCACCAGTTGGTCCGAGGGCGTCGGCATCCTCGTGGTGGAGCGCCTTTCGGACGCCCGGCGCAAGGGGCACCACGTCCTGGCCGTGGTGCGAGGCACCGCGGTCAACTCCGACGGCGCGTCGAACGGGCTGACTGCACCCAGCGGGCCGTCTCAGCAGCGGGTGGTCCGGCAGGCGCTGACCGCCGCCGGGCTCGCCGGGGTCGATGTTGACGTAGTAGAGGCGCACGGGACGGGTACGACCCTCGGCGACCCGATCGAAGCGCAGGCGCTGCTCGCCACTTACGGCCAGGGACGGCCGGCGGACCGTCCGTTGCTGCTCGGGTCGGTCAAGTCGAACTTCGGGCACACCCAGGCCGCGGCGGGGGTGGCGGGGATCATCAAGATGGTAATGGCGATGCGGCATGGTGTGGTCCCGCCGAGCTTGCACGCGGAGGCGCCTTCCAGCAAGGTCGATTGGGACAGCGGCGCGGTGGTCCTGGCGACGGAACGGGTGCCGTGGCCGGACGCGGGCCGGCTCCGGCGCGCGGGTGTGTCTTCGTTCGGTATCAGCGGGACGAACGCGCACGTGATCCTGGAACAGGCGCCCGAATCCCCGGTAGCGGCGCCGGTGACCGACACCGTGATCCGGCCGTGGGTGCTTTCCGGCCGCTCGCCAGAGGCCATGCGCGCGCAGGCGGAGCGGCTGCTGTCCTTTGTGGAGGCCAATCCCGAGATCAGCGTCGCGCCGGTCGGCAGGGCGCTGGCTCTTTCGCGAGCTCCGTTCAAGCATCGTGCGGTGGTCGTTGGCACCCGCTTGGCCGACTTCCGTAACGGCCTGGCTTCGCCGAACCTGCTCACCGGGATTGCCACTAGCGGCGCGAAGACGGCGTTCGTCTTCGCCGGTCAGGGCGGCCAGCGGGTGGGTATGGGGCGCGAGCTGCACGCCCGGTTCCCGGCGTTCGCCGAGGCTTTCGACGCCGTGGCCGCCCAGCTGGAGCTCGATCTCCTGTCAGCCGACGAGGAGGCCTTGGGGCAAACCGAGTTCACGCAGCCGGCATTGTTCGCGCTGGAAGTGGCACAGTTCCGATTGCTGGAGTCCTGGGGCATCACCCCTGATTTCGTGGCGGGCCATTCGATCGGTGAGATCGCGGCCGCGCACGTTTCGGGCGTGCTGTCTCTTGAGGATGCCTGTGCGCTGGTGTCCGCTCGTGGCCGTCTGATGCAGGCATTGCCGGCCGGTGGTGTGATGGTGGCGGTCCAGGCTTCGGAGGCGGACTTGCCACCGCTGCCAGATGGTGTGTCACTGGCGGCGGTGAACGGCCCGCGTTCGGTGGTGATCGCCGGGACCGAAGCCGCGGTGTCGCAAGTGGACGGATTCAAGAGCCGGCGCCTGCAAGTGCGTCACGCCTTCCATTCGGCGTTGATGGAGCCGATGCTGGAGGAGTTCCGCGCGGTCATCGCGGACCTCTCGTTCGGAGCGCCGTCGATCCCGGCGGTGTCCACGGTGACCGGGGCGGTGGTAACCGAAGAATGGGGCGATCCCGAATACTGGGTCCGCCATGTCCGGGAGACTGTGCGGTTCACCGAGGGGGTGCACGCCCTCGAAGCGGTCGGTGCCGGAGTTTTCGTAGAACTCGGCCCGGACGGTGTGCTGTCCGCGATGATCCACGAGAACCTGGCTGATGCCGTCACGATCCCGTTGCTGCGCGAGGACCGAGGAGAGGAGGAAACCGCCGTTACCGCGCTTGCACGCATCTGGACGGTGGGGGGTACCCCGGACTGGGCCGCGGTGTTCGCCGACACCCCCGCCGTGCCGGTGGAACTACCGACTTACGCCTTCCAACGGGAACGGTACTGGCCCAAAATCGCCGTGCGGCCCGGTAACGCGGCGGCGCTCGGTCTCGGCGAGATCGACCATCCGATGGTGGGTGCGGCGGTGGAGCTTCCCGGGGCGGACGGTCACGTGTTCACCGGCAGCCTGTCGTTGCGGTCGCATCCTTGGCTCGCGGGTCACGTCGTGGCCGGGACCGTATTGTTACCTGGCACGGCGTTGCTCGAACTGGCCCTCCGCGCTGGGGAAGAGGTCGGCTGCGGCCGGGTCGAAGAGCTGACCCTGGAAGCCCCGGTGGTTTTGGCCGAGGACACCGCCGTCGCCGTCCAGGTGGTCGTCGACGCGCCGGATGAGTCCGGCCGGCGGGCGTTGAGCGTCTACGCGCGGCAGTCCGACGCCCTGAACCAGCTCTGGACCCGGCACGCGAGCGGAGCACTGGCCGGCGCCGGTCGTCCGGCCGCCGAAGAAGGCGGCAGCTGGCCTCCGGCCGGGGCTGAGCCAGTCGACATAACTGGGCTTTACGACAGGCTGGCCGAAGCCGGTTTCGACTACGGCCCGGCTTTCCGCGGTCTGAGGGCGGTCTGGCGATGCGGTGAGGACTTCTTCGCCGAAATTTCGCTGGGCGAGGACGAACGCGCGGACGCGGCCACCTTCGGCCTGCACCCCGCGCTGCTCGACGCTGCGCTGCACGTCTCGGGGCTCGATGGCGAAACCGGGCGCCTCCCGTTCTCCTGGACGGGGGTGACCCCGCACGCCGCCGGAGCCTCGGCGGCGCGCGTCCGGCTTACGCCGCTCGGCGCGGACCGGCTCGCACTCGAAGTGTCCGACCAGCTCGGGCAGCCGGTGCTGTCGGTGGATTCGCTGATCTTGCGTCCCGTCGACGTCGGCGTCTCCGGCAGCCCGGCCGTGAAAGTGGGACGGGACTCGCTCTTCCGGCTCGACTGGGTGCCGCTGGAAGCCGATGCCGGGCTTCCCGGCGAACCGGTGATCGTGCTCGGCGAGGACCTGGGCGCCCCCGGCGTGACCTCGTTCTCCGACCTCGCCGAACTGACGGCCGCGGTGGACGACGGCATGGCCGTTCCCGGCACCGTCTACGTCCCGCTCGAGACTGAGCTGGCCGACGTGCCAGGCGCCGTGCGTGCGGCGACCGCCGAAGTGCTCGGGCTGATGCGGACCTGGCTGGCCGACGTCCGTTTCTCGGGTTCGCGGATGGCATTCGTGACACAGGGCGCGCTGCCCGTCGGGGATCTGCTCGACGTCGTCGCCGCCTCGGTGTGGGGCCTGGTGCGATCGGCGCAGTCGGAGCACCCGAACCGGTTCGCGCTGATCGACTTCGACGGCGAAGCGGAATCACTGGCCGTGTTGCCGATGGCTGCCGCTTCGGGCGAGCCGCAGGTCGTGGTGCGTGACGGCGAGATCCAGGTCGGCAGGCTGACGCGGATTCCAGCGGGATACTCGGCGCCGCACTGGGACGTCGACGGGACGGTGCTGATCACCGGCGGGACCGGCAGCCTTGGCGGGCTGCTAGCCCAGCACCTCGTGGCCGGACGCGGAGTGCGAAACCTGGTGCTGCTGAGCCGCCGCGGTAGCGAAGCGGCCGGGGCCACCGAGTTGGTCGCGGGGCTGACCGCGCTCGGTGCCGAGGTCCGGGTGGTGGCCTGCGACGCCGCCGACCGCGACGCGCTCGCCGAGGTCCTCGCGTCGATCCCCGCCGAGCACCCGTTGACCGCGGTGATCCACGCCGCCGGGGTGCTCGACGACGGCGTCCTCGACGCTCTCACACCCGAGCGCCTGGATACCGTCCTGCGCGCGAAGGCCGACGCGGCCTGGCACCTGCACGAGCTGACGCGGGACCTCGACCTCGCGGCGTTCATCCTGTTCTCCTCGGCCGCCGGGGTGTTCGGAAGCGCGGGTCAGGGCAGCTACGCGGCAGCGAACACCTTCCTCGACGGCCTGGCCCAGTATCGGCGCGGGCTCCGCCTTCCGGGGCTGTCACTTGCCTGGGGTGCCTGGGTGCCCTCGGGCGGGATGACCGCCGGGCTCGCCGACTCGGACATCCGCCAGATGGACCGTGCAGGCTTCCCGCCGCTGAGCCACGACCAGGGCCTGGCACTGTTCGACCTGACCGCCGCGGAATCGGGCGTGGTGGTCGCGATGCGGCTGGACAGCCGCGTCGTGCGGCGCCAGCCACAGATCCCACCGGTGCTGCGTGGCCTGGTGCATGCGCCGCTGCGCCGCTCGGCAGCCGCAGAAGTGGCGCGACCGGGAACCTTGCGGGACCGGCTCACGAGAGCTGATGTCTCCGAGACCCGGGAGACGGCCGTGCTGGACCTGGTCCGTGGACAGGCCGCGGCGGTGCTTGGCCATTCGAGCGCGAAGGCGATCGATATCGGACAGGCGTTCGGGGAGGTGGGCTTCGACTCGCTGAGCGCCGTCGAACTGCGGAACCGGTTGACCGCGGAAACCGGGCTGTCCCTGCCCTCGACGCTGATCTTCGACTACCCCACCCCCGGGCTGCTGGCCGAGTTCCTGCTGACCGAGATCACCGGCAGCGAGCCGACGGTGCCGACCCCGGTGCTGGCCAGTGCCCCGGCCACGGACGATCCGATCGTGATCGTGGGTATGGCGTGCCGCTTCCCGGGTGGGGTGACTTCGCCCGAAGAACTGTGGGATCTGGTGGCCACCGGCCGGGACGGGGTCACCGGCTTCCCCACCGATCGCGGCTGGGATCTCGAGGGGCTCTACAACCCGGATCCGGACAGTTGGGGGACCTCTTACACGCGGGCGGGCGGTTTCCTGCATGAGGCCGCGGAATTCGACCCCCATTTCTTCGGGATTTCGCCGCGTGAGGCGTTGGCGATGGATCCGCAGCAGCGGTTGTTGCTGGAGACGTCGTGGGAGGCGTTCGAGCGTGCGGGCATCGA
>NZ_JBSFLZ010000154.1:0-15104 GCF_053599315.1 Saccharopolyspora sp. NPDC000995 | reverse complement strand
CGGTACCAACGCCACTCGCCGGGCCTCCACCGACCGGTAGAAGCCGGGGCACGCTCTTTTCTTTGCGGACACAACGAAGTTGATCGCTCCTCTGGGTGACTGAGGGTGCGATCTGCATGTCGCTGGGGGTGTTTTGCGGACTTCGGTGACAAGGTCCACGCGTTGATCTCGGCTCCCGCCGAACTTCCTCAGGGCTTCAGCGGCGGGGCTGTTCAACCAAGTGGTATCCATCCAGATTGGAGTCTGCAGTGCGCAAGTCTGTTCGTGTTCTGTTCGCCGGGGCCGCAGCAGTCGGATTGCTCGCGATGGGAGGCTCTCCGGCGCTGGCCGCCAAGGGCAAGGAAAAGGCGTCGGACGACGACTCCACTGTCACGGCTGCGGCCGAAGGTGGTAAGGGCGGCAACGGAGGCAACGGCGGCTTCGGGATCAACGTGTGCCCGTCGATCGCATTGTTGTCGCCTGCGAAGGCGACCTGCGGTGCTGGCAACGGCGGCAGTGCCAATGGTGGCGACGCGGAAGCCTATGCGGAAGACGACAGCAAGGACCGGAAGTACTCCAGCGACGACGAGTGATCCTGGAGCTTCCTGGCGAAGGGAGTCGCGGGTTCCGCGTCGGTCTTCCTGTCCGGAGGCCGTCGCGCCGCGTCCGAGTTTCGAGTTGGTAGCGGGTAGGCCGCGTCCGAGAAATCCCACGGCCTACCCGCTTTTCGAGCGTAACGCCGCTGTTCCGGTGTCCCTGGCTGAAGTGGCGAAAGCACCCGAATCGGTCGACTGGCGCTGTTCTCGTCGTTCGATTTTAGGACACAGTGGACGGCCAGGTTGGGCGATTTCTTCAAGGCAAGTGAAAATGTGTCGGTCTCCTTGTGGAGACCGACACATTCATCTTCTGCCCAGCGGGCTGCTCTCAGTCGTCGTCGCTGTTTTCCGCGGCAACCGCGGTCGAGTGCCCGTCGGCGCCTCCGCCGTTCGGCGCGACCGAGCATTCGGCGGTGATCTGCCCGCCGGTGAGGGAGATCGGTCGGCAAATGCTGAAACCCTCGCCGGCTTCACCCGCGCTACCGGGCTTCTCCTTGGTGCTTTCGGCCGCGACCGCCTGGGGCAGCATGCTCGTCGCCAGCACGCCGATGCCGAGCGCGGCGGCGGTGCCGAGGATGCGAACAGAAGTGATCATCGGTGCTCCTTTTCGCGTCGTCGCTCCCGGACACGCCGACCAGATCGTCCACCGGTCGGCGTTCCTGGCCCGGGCGAAGACCTCGTATCGGGTGGGCCGGTGTGGATCAGCGTTCGGCCGCTCCCGTTCGGGCGGGAGCGACCGAGCTGAACCGAAAGCCGCGAGGTCGGCGTCAGTCCTCGTCGGACTGCTCGGTGTCCCGGCTGTCGTCTTCGGCATAGGCTTCCGCGTCGCCGCCGTTGGCGTTGCCGCCCTTGCCCGCGGTGCAGTTGGCCTCGGCCTTCGCGAGGACGCTGATCGCCGGGCAGATGTTCAGGCCGAAGCCGCCGTTGCCGCCGTTCCCGCCGTTTCCGCCCTGGGCTGCGGCCGTGACGACGGAGTCGTCGTCCGACTCTTTGCCCTTGCCCTTCGCGGCGAGTGCCGGGGACGCACCCATCGCGAGCAGGCCCACGGCGGCGACTCCGGCGAGCAGGGCACGTGCTGAACTGCGCATGTCAGACTCCGATTGGTTGATTTCTGGTGGCGTCGAACGGGCTCGGAATCCGATGAGTCGGGCCCGGCCGCGCGATTGACGCGGCAAACCTTCCACCGGGGCCGAGAATCGACACGCCAACACGCCGAAGCGGCCGCTCTACCACCCAATAGTTGAACGGGCACGCCGAGCGGCACCATCTGGTCCAATATGGACGGCTCGTCGCACCCACCAATCGGGCGATGGGACAACCAGCTCGGTTCGAGCGGGGTGGGGCTCGGTCAGCCGCCCGCCATCGCTGCGACGATCAGGTACGGCTCCTCGCCCGCCGCCACCTCTTCCGGCAGCGGGACGTCCGGCGACTCGTGGGATAGGTCCCGCTCGCAGGCGAAGAAGCGGATGAACGCCCGGCGCAGCTGGGTTTCCTGGTCGCGGATGGTGCCGCGCAGCATCGGATAACGGGCTTCGAGCGCGTCGAGCACCGCGCGCTGCGTGGGCCGACCGTCGACGTTCAGCTCGATCTCGCGGTCCGCGATCTTGGCGAGCGTCCGCAGGTGGGCGGGGAGTGCGACCCTGATCATGGCAGCGTCTGCACCTCTACGGACAGCACCGCTGGCAGGTCCCGGACGATCGGCCGCCAGCTGTCCCCGGCGTCGGGCGACACATACACCTGGCCGCCGGTGGTGCCGAAGTAGATGCCGCACTCGTCCAGCGAGTCCACCGCCATCGCGTCCCGCAGCACGTTGACGTAGCAATGATTCTGCGGCAGGCCCTTGGCCAGCGGCTCCCATTCGCCGCCGCCGGTCCGGCTGCGGTAGACGCGCAGTCTGCCCTCGGGCGGGTAGTGCTGCTCGTCGCTGGTGATCGGCACGACGTACACCGTGTCCGGTTCGTGGGCGTGCACGTCGATCGGGAAGCCGAAGTCGGTCGGCAGGTCGCCGCTGATCTCGTACCAGGAATCGCCGGTGTCGTCGCTGCGCATCACGTCCCAGTGCTTCTGCATGAACAGCACGTTCGGGCGTTCGCGGTGCAGGGCAATGCGGTGCACGCAGTGGCCGACCTCCGCGTCCGGATCGGGAATGCCCGCGGAGCGGAGGCCGTGGTTGATCGGTTGCCAGCTCTTGCCGCCGTCGTCGGTCCGGAAGGCACCCGCCGCCGAGATGGCGGTGAACAGCCGGTTCGGGTTGTCTGGTGCGTGGATGATCGTGTGCAGGCACATCCCGCCGGCACCCGGCTGCCAACCGGAAGCGGAGTCGTGTTCGCGCAGCGCGCGCAGTTCCTGCCAGGTCTGGCCGCCGTCGGTGGTTCGGAACAGCGCGGCGTCCTCGACCCCGGCGTACACGGTGTCCGGGTCGGTCGGCGACGGTTCGAGGTGCCAGACCCGCTCGAACTCCCAGGGGTGCGGCGTGCCGTCGTACCACTGGTGCGTGCCGGGGGAGCCGTCGTAGGAGAACTGGTTGCCGACCGCTTCCCAGGTCTGGCCGCCGTCGTCGGAGCGCTGGATCAACTGGCCGAACCAGTCGAGCGACTGCGACGCGTACAGCCGATCGGGGTCGGCTGGCGAGGCCTTGAGGTGGTACAGCTGCCAGCCGCCGAAGAGCGGACCGCTGATGTCCCACTGCTCGCGGGCGCCGTCCGCGGTGAGGATGAACGCGCCCTTGCGGGTGCCGACGAGAACTCGGATACGGCTCATGAGGAACCCCTGCTCAACAGCGGAATGCTTGTTCGAACGTCGGTCACCGTAGGACCGTGGGCCGCTCGTGTCTTCTCGATCTTGTGACTCGGCGTCCCGGCGAACCGTGCTGTCCCGGCCCGCGCCGACGGCCACGCCGACTAGCCAGCCCGCCGCCGAACTCATCGTGCGCCTCGCCCGCGAGAACCCCGGCGCGTTGCACCTGCTCGCCATTGGCCCGATGACGAACCTGGCCACCGCGCTGCAGCTCGACCCCGAGCTGCCCGAGCTGATCAAGCACGTCACGATCATGGGTGGCGCGGTCCGGCATCCGGGCAATGTGACCCCGGCCGCCGAGGCGAACATCAGCAACGACCCGGAGATCGACATTACGCACACCCCGCGGCGTTGAAGCGGACACCGATACCGCGTTGATCACCGTTTCGGAGACCGGAGAGAACAGCATCATCGTGTCCACAGCGGCTAACGGGCGGCTCTCGCCGGACGACATCGCGGCCGCGCAGCCGCTGATCGCTGCGGCGCGGGTCCTGCTGAACCTGTCCCCGGTCGTCGAGCTTCCCGCCGAGGCGCTGGCGCTGGCCGACCCGCTGATCGTCACCGAGCACGAAGCCCGGGAAATTCTCCGGCGCAATGATTTTCAGGTGCCGACCGAGAACGTCGCGCACGCGGCGAAGCTACGCCGGGTCGGTGCGCGTTCGGTGGTGGTCACCTTCGGGCGGACGGTGTGGCGTCGCGGATGCCGCCAACGCCGAGGAAATTTAGGAGTACGGGTCGATGCGGTCGACACCACCGGAGCGGGTGATCTTTTCGCCGCAACCGTGGCTTGGCTGTTCAGTCAGGGGGATCTGCTTCTCCCTGCCGTGCGTTCGGCGACCCGCGTGGGAGCTTGCAGCGTGCAACACTCCGGTGCGCAAGTGTCCTATCCCGTGCTCGACCGCGTGCTGAGCGGATCCGGGCTGCCGGATTAATCCCCGTCGCTAGGAGATTCCTCATCGTGTCCGATCGAAAGTCCTCCGCACTCCCCGGGATCGCCTCGTCTTTCGCCCTGCTCGGGGTGCTCGCCACCGGCTGCGCCGCTGCCCAGGGCGCCGAAGGCGCGAAGGCCGGCGAACCCCCGAACCTGACGGACCTCAAGAAGTCCATCGTGGACTACCACGATTCGGGGCGGTGGGACGCCGACATCGCCGACGCCCACCGGCGCGGCCAGGACTACCTGGCCAAGCGCCTGGAGCAGGGCGTGTCGAAACCGGCGATCGTGCTGGACATCGACGACACCAGCGTGTCCACCTACGGGTACGAGAAGGACATCAACTTCGGCTTCGACCAGGAGTCCTCCGACGAGTACGTGCTCGCGCGCGGGCCCGTCGGGATCGCCGCGACGAGGGACCTCGCGCGATTCGCGGACTCCCACGGCGTCGCGATCTTCTTCGTCACCGGCCGGCGGGAGAACCCGCAGATGCGCGAGGCCAGCCTGCTGGACCTCGAGGAGGAGGGCTACCCCGAGCCCGACGGCCTGTACCTGCGGCCAGCGGACGACCACCGGCCGTCGGTGGTGCCGTACAAGAGCGGTACCCGCGCCGAACTCGAGCGGCAGGGCTACCAGATCATTCTCAGCGTCGGAGACCAGGAGTCCGACTTGGCCGGCGGCCACGCCGAACGCGGCGTGAAGCTGCCCAACCCCATGTACAAACTCCCCTGACCTGCGCTCGGCGCCGGGTCCGGTGTGGGGTTCTGGTCGAACACCACTATTACCTGTGCCGCTGCTTCGGCCAGGTCGTGCGCGATCACGAGCACGGTGCCCGCCCGTCGTCGATCAGGTGGTCCAGCACTTCTCTAATCGGTCCTGACGGCTTTTCGTCTTGGGCGGCGGAAAATTTTCCGATCGAGTTCCCGCGCCGGGGCACCGTCAAGCGGGAACTCGATCGGTTCGGGAACCCGGTTCCGAGGGTAGGTCCACAGAGGACTCTGGAACCGGGTCGGGGCGAGGTCTGGGGCGGCGAACCTGGGCGGTCAACCGCGGTGGCTCAGGCGGAGGCGGCCAGCCAGGCTGAGCGGCCCGTGTGGGTCGGCAGCCAGCAGCCCTTGGGCTGGGCGCTGAGCTCCGAGGTCGGCTCGGACAGCGCGAGCAGTTCGGCGATCACCTCGCGCGCCGGGCCGGCGGTGCGCCACAGGACCTTGGTCGGGAAGAGCACATCGGGCTCGTCGCCGGGGATTCGCGCCGCGTCGGCGTCGTGTTCGCCGAAGAGCTGCAGGATGTCGAAAACCCCGTGATGGATGCGGATTCCCACCACGGCGACCAGACCGCCGTTGGTGTCGCGAGGGTGCGCGAACTGGAAGTCGCGGGCTACCAGGCCTTTCAGGCCGTTGGTAATCTCGTTCATGGCGCCACCGAGTTTCGTCGTCAAGGGCTTCAACCATGGCTCCGCGCGGAGCGTCGGCGCGGCTCGTCAGACGATCAAGTCGTCGAACTCGCCGTCCTTGGCACCGTGCAGGAATGCGGCGATCTCATCCCGGCTGTAGACCAGAGCTGGACCCTCGGGGTAACGCGAGTTTCTGACGGCGATCCCGCCGTCGACCAACGATGCCAATTCGACGCAGTTGCCCGTCGCTCCGCTGTGGCGGCTCTTACGCCACACCACGTTGGGAAGCTGCTGCGCGGGCATACCGTTCTGGATGTTCGTCATCCGAACCCCACCCTTCCCCGACTAATGCTGCACGATCATCTGCACGTGCAGATGATCGTGCACCTAAGTTAGCAGGTGCAGATGCACGGTTGAATGCACGTGCATCTCAATGAGGCCTTGATCACTCTTATGGATTAGTTCCGTGGCCTTGCCGGTAACGCGCCGTCAGGCGCGTGGACACACTGAGCTGATATTCGGGCACAAAAAAGCCGCCGCCCGGGGGATCTCCGGCGGCGGCCGGACGTCAGCGGTACTTCAGGGCCTGCAGCAGCGTCTTGCGGGTCTCCTCCGGGGTCTGCGCGTCGACCGCGAGCCGGTGGCTGACCTTGCTGTACACCTCGACCTCGTCTGGCTTGTCCAGGTACAGCGCACCGCAGAGGTGTTCCAGGTAGACGATGTCCGGCAGCTCCGGCTCGGCGAAGCGCAAGATCGTGAACGCGCCCTCCGCGCCGGACCGGCCGAGCTCGAACGGCAGGATCTGCAGCGTCACCGCGGCCATCGCCGTCGCATCGAGCAGGAACTGGATCTGCTCGCGCAGCACTTCCCGGCCGCCGATCGGCCGGTGCAGCACCGACTCGTCTATGACCGCCCACAACCGCGGCGCTTTCGGCTGGGTGAACAACTTCTGGCGCTGCATGCGCAGCCGGACACGCCGGTCCAGCTCGTCCGCCGGGAACTCGGGGCGGCCCTGGATGGCGACCGCGCGGGCGTACTTCTCGGTCTGCAGCAGACCGGGCACGAACTGGATCTCGTAGGTTTGGATGCGGGAGGCCGATTCCTCCAAGCCGACGTAGTCCTGGAACCACGACGGCATCAGGTCGTTGAAGCGGTGCCACCAGCCGGGTTCGTTCGACCGGCGCACCAAGTCCAAAAACGACTCGTGTTCCGCCTCGTCGGTTACCCCGTAGAGGTTAAGCAGGTCGACGACGTCGCGCTCCTTGAAACCGACCCGGCCCAGTTCGAGGCGGCTGATCTTCGATCCGGAGCCGCGGATGGTGTATCCGGCGTCCTCCCGGGAGATGCCGCTCGCCTCGCGCAGTCGGCGCAGCTGGCTGCCAAGCACGAGACGCCGAGCGGTGGGGCCGCTTCCCGTGGCACTGTCCAGGGCCACGCGAAACCTCCTGTGGAATGGGCTCTACTGCTCACTGTCGCGATCCAGCGGTTGAACGTTACGCGGAGGGATAGTAGTGGAATCCAGCCGCAGGCCGAGTGCCTTACCCGGATTGGCGGTACCTGCCCACCTGCAACGTTATCAATTCTTGATCACCTAACCTGGTCAGCGTCGCGGAGGCAATGGGGTTGGGGAGTGACATGACACGAGCCGGCGACGGGCGTGCGGGTGGTATCGACCCTACGCGGCCGAGCAGCGCGCGCGTCTACGACGCGATCCTCGGTGGCAAGGACAACTACGCCGCGGACCGCGTGCTGCGCGACGAGTTGGCCGAGGTCGCCCCGACGCCCGGCGCTTTGGCCAAGGACAACCGCGCTTTCCTGCAGCGGGTGACCCGGTACCTGGCCGGGACAGTCGGGATCGACCAGTTCCTGGACTGCGGTTCGGGATTGCCGACGTTGGAGAACACACACGAGGTGGCGCAGCGGGTCAACGCCGATGCGATCGTCGTCTACGTCGACAACGATCCGACCGCGATCGTGCACGGGCGCGCCCTGCTCGTGGAGAACGACAGCACGCACTTCGTCGCGGCGGACATCACTGATCCCCAGCGGCTGCTCAGAGATCGGGCCGTGGTCAGGTGGTTGGACTGGTCCCGGCCCATCGGGCTGTTCCTGTTCAGCACGCTGCACCACATCTCTGACGAGCACCGGCCACGGGAACTCATGGCGCGCTACATCGACGCGCTGCCGTCCGGTTCGTACGTGGCGCTCAGCCACTTCTGCCAGCCCGAGGACGCCGAGGCGTTCGAGCTGGCCGGTGAGATCGAGCGGGCCTACCTGGGGGCGATGGGCACCGGCTGGTTCCGGGCCCGCGAGGAGATCGGCGGCTATTTTGGTGGGCTCGACGTGATCGAGCCGGGTCTGGTGCCGGTATCGACGTGGTGGCCCGACGGGCCCGGCGAGCCGCTGAACGCCTTCCGCCGCCTGCTGGTAGGTGGAGTCGCCCGCAAGTCCTGACCGGCTCCGGTCAGTACTCGTTGATTTCGACCGTCGTTGGTGCTCTGCGCCGTCGGACTGGTCCTGGTCGCTGGATCCTTGCTGGTCGCGGACCGGCTCGCGGCCCGCGTGGTGCGCGCGGCCACCCGGCTCGCGAACGCCTCGTCCGCGCTTGGCGCCGGGAACTTTAGCGTCCGGGTGCACCCCAGCGGCCCGCCAGAACTGGTGGAGGCGGGGCGGGCGTTCAACACCATGGCCGACCGGGTCCGGCAACTGCTCGCCGCCGAACGTGAGATGGCAGCCGACCTCTCGCACCGGCTGCGTACCCCGTTGACGGCGCTGCGGCTCAATGCCGAGGCGTTGGGCGGCGACCAGGCCGCGGAGCATATCCGGGTGGCGATCGACCGGCTGGAGCCCGAGGTGGACCTAGTGATCACCAGCGCGCGGCGCTCCGGTCCCGGGGAGTACGCGGACTGCGACGTTGCGGGGCTGCTGCGGGAACGGCTCGGGGTCTGGTCCGCGCTGACCGAAGACCGGCAGCGGCCGTGGAACATGCGCCGGGTGGCCGAATCGACCGGCGCTCGGCTTACCGTCGACCGCTCCAGCCTCGGCGGTGTCCGGGTGTGCATGTGGCTGTGGCGGCGCCCGGCGGCACCGACGTCGATTCGCCGCCGCGACCGCCGCCAACCACCCGCGAAGGGTTCTGGCTGGACTGACGTGAACCGTGAGGGTGCCGCTCACCTCGAAAAAGGTCGATCCAGCGGGGCGGGGTGACCGGTGGGGTTGATCATCGGTGCCGGTGGTTGCCCTCGCTGGCGTGCTGACTGTGTCGACCGTGAACGACCCTGCTGGTTAATTCCTGATCATGCTGCGAGGTCGTGTTCGAGGCGGGTGAGATGGCTGGTGCGGGTTCGGTCGAGGGGGTGGCCGTTCCACCAGGCATCGAGGCGGATCAGGTTGAGTGCGACCGCGGAGAACAGGTGTTGCAGGTGAGTTTTGGCCATCAAGCGGATCGAGGTTGTGCCGAACGTCTCGCCTGGGCGGCAGCGACGCCGCCAATCGGCACGGGTCGTCCCAGCTTGGGCACCGCTTTCGTAAAATCACGATATGGGTGGTTTTCTTACCGTGTCGACCGTGAACGTCAACGGCCTGCGCGCCGCCGCCAAGAAGGGCTTTGTGGAGTGGCTCGCCGCCACGCGAGCCGACGTGATCTGCATGCAGGAGACCCGCGCGGAGGCGGACCAGCTCGCGTCCGAGGTCCGGGAACCCGCCGGTTGGCACACCGTGCTGGCCCCGAGTTCGGCGAAGGGCCGCGCCGGGGTGGCGATCTACAGCCGCGCGGAGCCGGCAGCGGTGCGCATCGGCTTCGGCTCGGCGGAGTTCGACGAGAGCGGCCGGTACGCGGAGATCGACCTGCCGGGCGTCGTGGTGGCAAGCCTCTACCTGCCCAGCGGCGATGTCGGCACCCCGCGCCAGGACGAGAAGGAACGCTTCATGAAGGAGTTCCGGGCGTACCTGGGCCACCTGCGGGAACGCGCCGCGGCGGAGGGCCGCGAGGTGCTGGTGTGCGGCGACTGGAACATCGCCCACCAGCAGATCGACTTGAAGAACTGGAAGTCCAACCAGAAGGAAGCGGGCTTCCTGCCGGAGGAGCGGGCCTGGCTGACGGAGGTCTTCGAGAGCGGCTACGCGGACGTGGTCCGCCGCTTCCACCCGGAAGGCCCGGGACCGTACTCCTGGTGGTCCTACCGGGGAAAGGCCTTCGACAACGACTCCGGCTGGCGGATTGACCTTATTGTCAGTTCGCTCGGCTTGGCAAACCGTGCCACAGATGCATGGGTGGAGAAGGCCCCTAGCTACGACAAGCGCTGGTCGGACCACGCGCCGGTGACGGCTGTCTTCGACATCTGAGGATTAAGAGGATTTCTGGAGTTCGATTGATCTGCACTGAGCGTGGTCTGCGGTTGATGCGTTGTCGCGACGGTTGGGGCCGGATGAGTCGTGGGCACTGGTGGAGTCGTTGATTCCGCAGGCTGGGCAGCGTCGGCAGGGTGGCGGGCTCCGGCGGATGTGCGCAAGGTTTTCACCGCGGTCGGGTACGTGCTCACGGGCGGGTGTGTTACCGCCGTCGTTCGGGATCGCAATCTTGTTACCGCAGCGGGGAATTCTGCGTCACCTGGCCCGCATCGGCATCGACACCAATGAAAACTCGGCGGCACCGCTGGGGCGTCGAACGCTCCGTGATTCGCCTCGCTGACCGGACACCGCCGACTCGCCATCCGCTACGAACGCCGCGCCCAAATCCGACCTGCCCCACCTGGCGCCGGTTGTGTGGATGGGGTACCGGTTCCGTGCTGCTCGTGCCAACCTCGTGTTGATCTCTTATCCGCGTAACGAGGGGGTGGTCGTAGGTTCCGCGCACCGCCGGTGCCCGCCGCGAGGTCATCCCCGACGCGGACCACTACCTGCCGCTGCGCACCCCCGGCGGCCTCGTGGACCTCCTCTTCCAGCACCTGCACTGACCCGCCGCGGTGGGTCAGGGCTTGGTGTACGTCAGGTGCATCACGCCGCTGTTGAAGACGTGGGTGTCGTCGAGGTTGTACTGCTCGGGGGCGAAATCGCCGCCGAAGAGCGGGATTCCGGCGCCGGCGACCACCGGATGCAGCTTGATGATCAGTTCGTCGATCTCCGGTCGCAGCGCCGCCGCGAGCTTTCCGCCGCCGCAGAGCCAGATTCCCATGCCTTCTTCCCGTTTCAGCTCCCGCACCCGTTCGACTGGGTCGGCGGCGACGAATTCCACCGTGGGGTCCGGGCTTTCGGTGATGCTGCGGGAGAACACGATGCTGCGCAGGTGCTGGTAGGCGTTCGTCATCCCGTTCCGCGCGCCGATTCCCCAGCTGCCGCGTCCTTGCAGGACCGTGTCGAAGTGCTTGTTCGGCGTGTCGGCGAGGCCGATCAGCGGGCGGATGTGCGTCGGCATGATTTCCGGGTACTCCTCGCGAATGAAGGTGCCGTGATCGCCTTCGTGCAAGAAGAAGTCCGGGTTGTCGTTGGCCGGGCCGGTGATGAAGCCGTCGATGGTCGATGCGACCAGGTAGGTGAGTTTTCGCATGGATACCTCCAACAGAAACCACTTCGATTGTAGTGCTTCAAATGTAGTACTATGAACGGAGTGGTTGCAAGTGGGTTTTTTGGAGGAGCGATGGCGCAGAACCCCGCAAGACGAACAGCCCTGGTCGACGCCGCCATCGAGGTGCTGGCGCGCGACGGCGCGCGCGGCCTGACCTTCCGCGCCGTCGACGCGGAAGCCGGGGTACCGAAGGGCACGGCGTCGAACTACTTCGCCAACCGCGATGACCTGCTCAACCAGGTTGGCGCGCACATCCACCAGCGACTGGCCATCGACCCGGCGCAGCACGGTTCGGCCGAGCAGGCGCCGTCGGTGGAACTGCTGACCGAGCTGATGCGTGCGCTGTTCCACCACATCTCGGACGACCGCACCGGCTGGCTCGCGCTGCTGGAACTGCGTCTGGAAGCGACCCGGCGCCCCGAACTCCAAGCGGCGTTGACCGAAACCCTGCGGGTCAACCTGAACGCGAACATCGAGGGTCGCCGAGAATCGGCAATCCCCGGCGACGACATGACGACGGTGCTGCTCTACTACGCGATGACGGGACTGATCTTGGAACACCTGACGGTGCCCGAAGTCCTGACACCGTTCAACGTGGACGACCTCATCGCCACCTTCGTCAACCGCTCCCTGGTGTCCTGACGGCCTTCGGGGTTCACGCGGTTGTGCTACTCCGGTGAGCCGTTTTGCCTAGCGCTGCTGCCAAAATGTGCATCGAAAGCGTGATCCTGTTGCATTTTCAGGAAAATTCGCCCCACCGGCGTGCTCTCATTGACGGCGCCGCAACGCTCGGTTAATTGGCCCGTGCTGCGACGAGGGCCTGATCGATTTGGGAGGTCGGAATGGGCAAGCGGGACGCGGACCGCGACGGCCAGGGCGAAGCCCAACCGGAGAAGTGGGAGAATTGGGGGAACAAGGACGACGGCAACAAGCACGAAGGCGACGACGAGTAAGGCGGCACGACGAAGTGGCCGCCTGGCGTGAACGGCTCAGTGTACCGCGCGATCGGTTCATCCCGCCCGAGGTGTGGGTCGATGACCCCGTCACGGGCGGGTTCGTCTCGGTGTCCAGGAAGACCGACGAGGCGCGGTGGCGAGAACTGGTCGAGGCCGACGAGCCGATCATCACGCAGATCGATGACGGCAAGACCCGGCCTGGAGCCGTCGGGTTTCAGCCGAGCAGCTCGTGCAGCAAGCCGTCGCTGGTGGCCGACATGCTCGATGCCCTTCACGTGGAGGACGGCCATCGGGTGCTGGAGATTGGCACGGGAACCGGTTGGAACGCGGCGAACCTCCGCGAGCGCGTTGGCGACGACGGCCAGGTGACCTCGCTCGAGGTGGACCCCGAGCTCGCCGAGCAAGCGGCCCGAGCGCTGATCGGCGCGGGGTGCGCGGTCGTCGTGGTGACCGCGGACGGGACCAAGGGCTACCCGGATCGCGCGCCGTACGACCGGCTGATCGCCACCGCCTCCGTGCGCCGAGTTCCCCGGGCTTGGATCGAGCAGGCGGTTCCCGGCGGCGTGATCGTGACGCCGTGGGGCACCGACTACTGCAACGGCACTCTTCTCCGACTCACCGTGCCGGGGGACGGTTCGGCGTGGGGGAGATGCGGCAAGAACCTTCGGTTCATGCGGGTTCGCGATCAGCGCCGCGATTTTCTCGACCCGCCCGACGCCGAGATATCCGGTGCCGACAAGGGGACAACGCTGCGAAGCGCACGGGAACTCTTCGAGATGACGGAGTTCTCGCGCGCAGCGTTCACCATCGGGCTTCGCGTCCCGAGCTGCTACCTCACCGTCGAGGACATCGACGCCGATCGCCGGCACATCGAGCTGCATGACGTCCGTTCGGCGTCGTGGGCGCGCGTGGCCATGGCACGCGGGGCCGATTTCGAGGTCTACCAACTCGGTCCGCGCCGGCTTTGGGACGAGGCCGACGCCGCGTACGCCTGGTGGCTCGAATCAGGTCTCCCGTCGCCTGACCGGTACGGGCTCACGATCACGGTGGACGGTACCCACGAGGTGTGGTTGGACGAACCGACCAGCGCGCACCGGTGGACAACGTAGATCTCAAACCAGGTGGCGGATTCTGACCTTGAATGGCGGGCTACTGCCGGATCCGCCACCGCGGTGAGACGCGGTACACCGTAGGAAGAGATTGTTGTCCATTCTCGAGCGTACGTGGCGGAGTCTCGCAGAACGCTGGCGTAACATCCAGGCACAGCACCAGATCCGGACTTGGTTCCACACCGGACGCCACCCCGAACTGAGCCAACGCTGGTTCCATCTGCTCGCCATCCTCGGTGAGGACATCTACGGAGATCCCCACCGGCCCACCATCGAACGCATCGACATCGCAACCTACCCCGAGACCATCACGCTCATTAAGCTCCTCGCCTCACAGCATTGGCGAGAGCGCGACGACCTGCTCACCGAAGCCGGACGACGGCTTGGAGTCAGACTCCACGAACAGCGAGACACCGCCTTGAGGGCGCCCTCAGCGTGCAACATGATCGCAGCGCACATCTCCCTTGCGTCTCAAGGAATATGTCACTCTGCAGGTCAGCTCTACGCGGGCGCGAAATCATCCCTGAGAACGGACAGCCGTCGAATGCGCACTGATCGCGTAGTTCAGCACTGTATGCGCAGCCGGAAAGTCGGTTGATCAGTTGTCGGACCGAGGTGGGTGGGAAGGTTCCATCTGCAGGGACAAGGACGCGGGTCGCGCCACTGCTGGCTACGGATGTCGCTCCTGTCTCAATAGGATGCCCCGCGAGTCACACGGGGGTGAGCCTGGCCAGCCACACCTTCGCGATGACGACGAGTGCCATGCCGGTCGCCAGCAGTGGTTTCGGTCCGCGCAAGTTCGCCGAGCTGGTCAACAACACCATCGTCCGATAGTGGCGGAGACCGACGATCACACGCGGATCCGGTTGCGACTCGCGGCAGAGGTGGCTCGGCGGGATCGTCGGCGGGAACCGCAACGCCTACCGGCCTACGCCGACGGCCCCTGCAGTGGGGTCGCCTGCGCCGGATGCGGGGCTTCATTCGCTGCGCGCCCGATGACGCGCTGCATCCCTACCTTGACCGTCAGGCGCCAGCGACGTGCACCACCTGACGATCATGGTTGTCCCCCTATCGGCGGGACGCAGGGATTACGCGGGACGGCCGAGGCTCGAGTTCGCCGATGTCATGGGCAGCCCGGTGAGCCGGATTCCGGCGTGCGTCTTGTAGCGCCGGTTGACACCGACCAACAACGCGGTGATCCGTTCACAGACACCGCTCATGTCCAAGGGGCCGCAGTCGACCGCGCGCAATCCGTGGATGCTTTCGATGAGACCAGCTGCGACAGCCTTGTCGGCGCTCTTGTCGCCGCAGAGCAGCACGTCCTCGTCGAGGCGCTGGCCGAGGTCCTGCAACGTGGCGGCGCTGACGGTCTGTAGCGCGGAGATGACCGAGACGCCGGCTGGAAGCATGTCCTGGGCCTGCTCGGCAGCTGAGCCTGCCCATGGGGTGATGGGCCGAAGGCCTCGGTGTCCTGGCGCCATCGGTGCGGTCGTGTCGATCAACAGCTGCCCAGGCTGGATGACCTTGGCCAGGGACCGCAGAGTCTCGACGTGGGCGCTGAACGGGACCGCGATGACGACGACCGGCGCTCCATCGATCATCTCGGTGTTCTCACCGCCGGATGCCCCGGGAAGATGCGCCGCTGTGGCCTTCGCGGCGTCGGCGCGGCGGGAGCCGATGCGGACGTCGATACCGGCGTGCGCCCACCGGGTCGCGAGTCCGAGCCCGAGCGCGCCGGTGCCGCCGACGATGGCGACGGTGTCGACGCGCTGGGGCGACTC
>NZ_JBSFLZ010000153.1:0-15284 GCF_053599315.1 Saccharopolyspora sp. NPDC000995 | reverse complement strand
CACCCCGCGTGCGGAGGGCTGCGCATCTTCGGCTTCGCCGACGTGCTCCGGTGCGGCCTCGGCGTTCGGTTGAACCCGGGGCGGGGGTGCCGCCCGGGCACCGCAGCCGCGGTGGCGGACGCACTCGCTGCGCGACCCGACGTGCGGTACACGACCGTGTTGGCCGGCAGCGCCGACTGCGCCGCCGAGTTCGTCCTGCCCTCCTACGTCGATATCGCGCGCCTGCAGGGCGACGGCTTTCCCGCCGCCGAGCAGGTCCTGGATGCCGAGATCTTCGCGGTCATGCGGACCTTCACCTCCAACCACGACTGGGACCCCGGTGAGCTGAGCGCCGAGGCCGTGGCCGAGTTGCGCGGTGGCGACGTGCGCCCGTTCGAGGAGCGGCATTGGGAGCGCCCGCCGGAACAGCTCGACGAGCTGGACCTCGCCATCTGCGTGGCACTCGGCGAGGACGGGCGGCTGCCGTTCAAGGAGGTGTCCCGGCAGGTCGGCACCAGCGAGTCCACGGTGGCCCGCCGGGTCGACTCGCTCGTGCGGCGGGGCTGCCTGCGCTTCCGTACGCTCGCCGAGCCAGGCATGTTCGGTTACGCGCTCGAGTTCATGCTCTGGCTTTCGGTCGTTCCCGGCGAACTCGACCGCGCTGGGCAGCAGCTCGCCGCCCACCCCGCCACCAAGTACCTGTCGGCCACCACCGGCCGGTTCAACCTGGTCGGCCAGGTTGTGCTGCGCCACTACGGCGAACTGTACCGCCACACCACCGACGTCGTCGGCGCGCTGCCCGGGCTCCGGGAGGCCGACGTGACCTTGCAGGTTTCGACGCTCAAGCGCGCGTGGGCCCCGACGCCCGCCGCCAGCTTGGAGGACGCATGACGGAACAACCGTGGCAGTGGGACGAAGCGACGTGGCGCGGGCACGTCGAGCACGTGCGTGCGGGGCGCTCGCTGCGCCCGGCGTCGTGGCCGGGCGGTGCGCAGGTCGCCGTGGCGCTGTCCTTCGACTCCGACCACGAAACGCCGGCGCTGCGCGCCGGCGAGGTCCTGCCCGGCAAGATGGCCCAGGGCGAGTACGGGGCCCGCGTCGGCGTGCCGCGCATCCTCAGGCTCCTCGAACGCCACGACGCGCCCGCGTCGTTCTTCGTGCCCGCCGTGTCGGCCCTGCTGCACGACGGCGAGGTGAAGTCCTATGTGGACGACGGGCACGAAGTCGCGCTGCACGGCTGGATCCACGAGCGCAACACCGCGCTCACCGA
Organism: Saccharopolyspora sp. NPDC000995; assembly: GCF_053599315.1. Taxonomy (NCBI): domain Bacteria; kingdom Bacillati; phylum Actinomycetota; class Actinomycetes; order Pseudonocardiales; family Pseudonocardiaceae; genus Saccharopolyspora; species Saccharopolyspora sp. NPDC000995. The sequence continues at coordinate 14,035 of NZ_JBSFLZ010000153.1, read as the reverse complement.
GACCGAAGAACGCGACCTCGCCTTCCGAGCCGCCGACGTCCTGGAACGCCTCGCGGGCACCCGCCCGGTCGGCATCCGGACGCCGTCGTGGGACTTCTCCGCCCACACCCTCGCCATCACCCGCGAGCTGGGCCTGAAGTACGACACTTCGCTGATGGCCGACGACGACTGCTACGAACTGCTCGAAAACGGCGAGCCCACCGGTGTCGTCGAGCTGCCGGTCGAGTGGATTCGCGACGACGCGCCCTACTTCATGATGGACCGGTTCGCGGCGCTGCGGCCCTACACGCCGCCGCGCGGGGTGCTCACCATCTGGCGAGACGAGTTCGACGCCGCTTACGCGGACGGCGGGATCTTCCAGCTCACCATGCACCCGCACATCATCGGGCACCGCTCGCGCCTGGCCGTCCTCGCCGAGCTCCTCGACCACATCAGCGGCCACGACGGCGTCTGGTTCGCCACGCACGCGCAGATCGTGGACCACGTCCTCCGGGAGCGGACATGACCACTGTGGACACCACGGTCAGCCACCGGCTGACCACGCAACAACGCAAGGCGATCCTCGCCGGCGCCGTCGGCAACACCGTCGAATGGGTCGACTGGGCCGTCTACGCCACGTTCGCCCCGGTCTTCGCCGGCCAGTTCTTCGCCGGCGGCAACGACACCACAGCGTTGCTGTCGACGCTGGCCGTGTTCGCCGTCGGGTTCGTCATGCGCCCGATCGGCGGTGCCGTGCTCGGCGCGTACGCCGACCGCAAGGGCCGCAAGAAGGGCCTGACCCTCACCATCTCGCTGATGGCCGGGGCGTCGATCGTGATCGCGCTCTGCCCGACGTACGCGCAGATCGGCGTGCTGGCCCCGCTCGTGCTGCTGCTCGCGCGGCTCGTGCAGGGCTTCTCGGCCGGTGGCGAGTTCGGCTCATCGTCGGCGTTCCTCATCGAATCGGCCGCGCCCGGGCGGCGCGCGTTCGCCGGCTCGTGGCAGCAGGTCTCGGTCGGCCTCGGCTCGCTGCTGGCCGCGCTGATGGGCACGATCCTCAACTCGACGCTGGCCGAACCGGACCTGCACGCGTGGGGCTGGCGGCTCGCGTTCGGCATCGCCGGGCTGCTCGGCCTGGTCGGCCTGTGGCTGCGGGTGTCGGTGCACGAGACCGAGGCGTTCGCCAAGCTCGGCTCGAAGCCGCGGCGCAACCCGCTGGTCGCGATGCTGCGCGACCACCCGGGCGCCGCGCTGCGCGTGGCCGGGGTGACCATCGCCGGGACACTGATCTACTACGTGTGGGTCTCCTACATGCCGGCGTACGCGCACCTGGCCACCGGCATCCCGCTCAGCACGGCGCTGCTGGCCAACACCCTGGCCATGGTGGTGTTCATCGTGTTGCTGCCGTTCGGCGGCCTGCTGTCGGACCGGCTCGGGCGCAAGGCGACGATGACGATGTTCGCCGCGGGCTTCGTGGTGTTCGCCTGGCCCGCGTTCCACTTCCTGGGCAACTCCTTCTGGAGCGTGTTCGTCATCGAGCTGATCGGGCTGGTCCTGATCGTCGGGTACTCCGCCAACTGCGCGGTGATCATGGCCGAGCAGTTCCCGCCCGAGGTGCGCACGACCGGCATCGGCCTGCCCTACGCGCTGGCCGTGGCGATCTTCGGCGGCACCGCCCCGTACGTGACGACCTGGCTCAACGCCAACCACCTCGGACAGCTGGTGTGGGTCTACGTCGCGGTCGCCGCGCTCATCGGCGTCGCGGTCTACCTCACCATGCCGGAGACGAAGGGGAAGCAACTGTGATGCGGACCGTGCTCGTCACCGGGGCCGGCGGCGGCATCGGCGCCGCGATCGCCGAGCGCTTCGCCGCCGCGGGCGACCGCCTCGTCCTGTCCGATGTCCGTCCGGTCGAACTCGCCGCGGTGGCGGCCCGGCTGACCTCGGCGGCCGAGGTCGTCGAACTGCCGGGCGATCTCGCCGACGCCGAGTTCGCCGAGGGGCTGGTCGACCGGGCTGGCGCGGTCGACGTGCTCGTGAATGCCGCGGGCAGCTACCCCGCCACGCCCCTGCTGGAGCTGACCGCGGCGATCTGGGACCGCGTCCAGGACGTCAACGTCCGGGCGGCGCTGCTGACGACTGTCGCGTTCGGACAGCAGAACGTGGCCGCCGGGAAGAGCGGCGCGGTCGTCAACATCTCCTCCGGCGCGGCCACCCGGGCGCGGCCCGGCGCCGCGCACTACGCGACGTCGAAGGCCGCGCTGGAGATGGTCACCAAGGCCTGTGCGGTGGAACTCGGCCCGCATGGCATCCGCGTGAACGCCGTGAGCCCCGGCTTCGTCACGGTGGACAGCGACGCGAACCCGGTCACCGAGGCATATGCGTCAGCGGTGTCGGTCAACCCGCTCGGCCGACGCGGTGAGCCGCGTGACATCGCCGACGCGGTGTTCTGGCTCGCCGGCCCGGAAGCGGGCTGGATCACCGGCGCCATCCTGCGCGTCGACGGCGGTTCGACCGCGGGCGCGGCGGGGCTGCCGCTGCACTGGGCCGGCGAAACATCCGTACAAAGAGGAAAGGATGCGCATGTCTGACCGGCGTTCGTACACCGTGGTCGGCGGCGGGGCGATCGGCGGGACGATCGCGTTCCACCTCGCACACGCGGGCCATCCGGTGTCCATAGTAGACGCCGATGCGGCGCACGTGGCCGCGTTCGCCGACCACGGCCTGACGCTGCGCCGTCCCGGCGGGGATGAAACCGTGGAGCTACCCGCGTTCCTGCCCGAAGCGGCCCCGCCGGTGTTCGGGCGAGTGCTGCTGGCCGTCAAGGCACAGGTCACCGAGACGGTCATGGCCTGGCTGACCCCGCGGCTCGCGCCCGACGGCTTCGTTGTCTCCCTGCAGAACGGGCTGAACGAACCGGTGATCGCCGCGCACGTCGGTCCGGAACGGACGGTCGGCGCGTTCGTGAACCTGTTCGCCGACGTCGTCGCACCCGGCATCGTGCGGGACGGCGGGCTCGGCGCGCTGGTCGTCGGCGAGCCGGACGGCCGGATCACCGACCGGGTCGAAGAGATCGTCGCCGACCTGCAGGCGTGGGGCCCGGCCAAAGCGACGGCCAACGTCGAGGGCTATCTGTGGGCCAAGCTGGGCTTCGGCGCGATGCTCACCGCGACCGCGCTGGCCGACGCGCCGATGGCCGACCTGATCGACCGGCACCGGCCACTGATGCACGCGCTCACCGCCGAGGTGTTCGCCGCAGCCGGTGACCGGACCCTGGAGGCGTTCGACCAGTTCGACCCCGCCGCCTACCTGCCGGGCGCGCCCGGCCGCGACGCGGCGACCGACCGACTCGTCGCCTGGCTGCGGACCCAGCCGAAAGACCGCAGCGGCATCTGGCGGGACATCGCGGTGCGGCACCGCCCGGTCGAGGTGCACCACCACTACGCGCCGGTGCTGGCGGCGGCGCAGGTACCGCTGCTGCGGGCGATGCTGGCGCGGCTGCGCGATGTCGAGACCGGCGCCGTCGCGATGTCCGAAGACCACCTGACCGAACTGGAGCGAGCGCTGTGATCCGCGAACTGCACCAGTGGGTGCGCACGCACCGCGACGACCTCCTGGCCGACCTCGCCGCCTACGTCGGCATCGAAACGCCGAGTGACGACAAGGCAGCCCTCGACCGTGGACTGTCCTGGATGGACGGATGGCTGGGTGAACGCCTGGGCTCGCCGGCAGCGCTCCTGGACGTCGACGGCGGCCGATACGGCGACATCAAGGTCTACGACTTTCCCGGCCACGGCGACCCTGTGCTGTTGATCTGTCACTACGACACGGTGTGGCCGCTCGGCACCCTCGCCGGGTGGCCGTTCACCGTGGACGGCGACCGCGCGACCGGGCCGGGGGTCTTCGACATGAAGTCCGGCCTGGTGCACGCGGTGTGGGCGATGCGTGCGCTCGACGCGGCTGGGCTGCCGCGCCCCGCGGTGCGGCTGGTCCTCAACGGCGACGAGGAGATCGGCAGCCCGGCGTCGCGGCCGGTGATCGAGGCGGCAGCCGCAGGCACCCGCGCGACGCTGGTGTTCGAGGCGAGCGCGGACGGCGCGGTGAAAACCGCGCGCAAGGGCGTGGGCCTGTTTCAGGCGCACGTGAGCGGGGTCGAGGCGCACGCCGGGCTCGACCCCGCGAAGGGCGCGAGCGCGATCGACGAGCTGGCCCGGGTGGTCCTGGCGCTGAACGGACTGTCCGATCCGGACGCCGGGACCACGGTGAACGTCGGCGTGGTCGCCGGTGGCACGCGGCAGAACGTGATCGCCGGCGCGGCCTCCGGCGAAATCGACGTCCGCGTGTCCAGCGCGGCCGAAGCGGCCCGCATCGACGCGGCCCTGGCGGCCTTGAGAGCGCATGATCCCCGCACGACGGTCACCGTGACCGGCGGCTGGAACCGACCGGTGATGGAACGCTCGGAAGCCATCGGACGGCTCTACGAGTTGGCCCGCGAACAAGCGACGGAACTGGGCGTGACGCTGCGGGAGCGCTCGGTCGGCGGCGCCAGCGACGGCAACTTCGTGGCCGCGCTGGGCCACCCGGTGCTGGATGGCTTCGGCGCGGTGGGCGAGGGTGCGCATGCCCGGCACGAGCACATCAGCGTCACCGGGATGCTGGAACGCACCGCGCTGGCGGCCGCCGTCCTGCACCGTCTCGCCGGATGACCGACCTGAAGGGACATCGTCGTCCTCCGGGGATGTGATCCCTAGTACGGCAGCAGCACTTTCGTGATCTTGGCTGGTGGGGGGCACACGTGGGACCTTGTTGATCAGGCGGACATCCGCCTCGCGATGATCATGGTGTGAAGCAAGATGATCGTGAGACGGCTGCGGCTGTCATCGTAGAGGGTGAACAGGCACACCCATGGAGGTGGTGGGAGATGGTTGTCGGAGAAGAACAAGCGGCGCGGGCCGAGCGGGCCCGCAAGATCGGGCTGTTTCGGTATCAGCTGATCCGGGAGGCGGCGGATCCCGAGCTGTCGACGAAGGCGCGGGCAAGATGGTGCGCGCGATCGTCGCGGTCGAGCACGTCGACCCGTTCGGCAAACGGGTGCGTTATTCCCGGGACACCTTGGATCGGTGGATCAGGGCTTGGCGGCGGGGCGGGTTCGATGCGCTGGTGCCTGCCCAACGTCAGTCGAGCCCACGCACCCCGGCCGAGATCATCGATTTGGCGCTGGCGCTGAAGAAGGAGAACCCTGACCGCACCGGTGCGCAGGTCCACCGGATCCTGCGCACCCAGCTCGGGTGGGCGCCGGGTGAGCGCACCCTGCAACGCTTGTTCGCCGAGCACGGGCTGCGCACCCACGGCAGCGGCAGCCCGGCGGTGTTCGGCCGGTTCGAAGCGGCCCGCCCGAACGAGTTGTGGACCGGCGATGCCCTCCACGGACCGAAGGTGGGAGGCCGGAAAACTTACCTTTTCGCTTTCCTTGACGACCATTCACGTCTGATCACCGGGCACCGGTTCGGCTATGCCGAGGACACCGTGCGACTGGCCGCGGCGCTGCGTCCCGCGCTGGGAGTCCGCGGCGTTCCTGAAACAGACAAGGACTGTTGATGACTGCCAAACTCGACTATCGCTGGCATCTGCGCAAAATTATGGCCGACTGGGACATGTTCCAGACCACCGACCTGATCAAGCCCTTGGCGCAGCGGGACATCGAACTGTCCTCCAGCCAGGTCTACCGGCTGGTCGTCGAGCGTCCGGAACGGCTGAGCCTGAAGGTGCTCATGGTGCTGCTCGACATCCTCGACTGCACCATGGACGAACTGATCGAGCCGGTCCCGACGGCCAATGCGGCCTCGGCGATCACTCGGCGGAAGAAGGCTGTCGGCGCCGACAACGGTGTCGGCGATCTGCGGCCGAAGCGAGCGCGCATCCGTGGAGCCGTCGAATCGTGACCGCAGGCGAGGACGATCGGGCGCTTGCTGACCCGATTGGGCTGATCACTGACCTCGTTACCGCCGCCGAACCGTGCCTGGCTGCAGACCGGATCCGGTCGGTGGTGATCACTGTCGGCGGAGGGCGGGCGAAGGCACGGCGGTTGGCCTCCGCCCTGGCAGAGCGTCCCGGGGTGCTACTCGACGGTCGATCCCCGGCACCCCGCGGCCTGCAGCACGACCACACGAGTCAAGGTCATCGACCGCGGTGGACGGCCACGATGCGCCCAATGCTCGGACGTCGACGACCGTGACCCGATTTCGATGATCCACGCCGTGGTCGCTCAGTTCGATCCCCGCGTCAGCCGGGACACCATCGCCGAGGTGGTCAACCAGTCCTGCCATTCGCCGCGCCTACCAGCAGAAACTGGCCTGGGCCATCGAGGCAGAGCCCGCCCTGCTCACCGGTGACGGGCACCGAGCGCCGCTGCGGATGATCCCCCGATTCGTCGAGCATCTTCACGCCGCCGCAGTGGCGGGCGTCGTGCTGCCGACCTGACCCGGCTGCCACCGGGTGGTCCGAATTGACAAACCGCAGCTCGGCGTCCCGCCGCGCTACCTCGGGGATCCAGTGCGGCGAGCGGAACCTGGCCGCCGATTCCATCTACGCGCTGGCGGGCCAGCTCGGCGTGAGCGCCCGGCTTGTCGTCGAGGATCAACCGAGGTCGGACGCCGTCCGCACGACGACGCCGTAGAGGTCACCGATTGTCGCCAGGGCGCTGTTGTGCAGCTGCTCGGCCGATACGGGCGCGATCCCGGACTCGAGCGGGCGGGTGGCCGAGGCGTCGGCGACGACGGTGGGCTTCTTCCCCGCGAGGAACGTGCCCTCCGTCGTGAACTGCACGCACATGTTCGTCATGAACCCGGCGATGACGACGTCCTCGTTGCCAGCGGCATCGACGAGCTCGCCGAGGTTCGTTCCGACGTAGGCGTTCGGCGCGCCCTTGACGACAGTGGCCTCCCCCTTGATCGGCGCGACCTTCGGGTGGATCTGCCCGATCTCGGCGGTGATGTCGTACGGGGTGCCTTCGCCGCCGTCGTTGACGATGTGGATGACGGTCGCCCCGGCCTCGCGGGCCCGGGTGAGCAGGTCGGCGGCGGCGGCAAGCGCGGGCTCCCAGCCCTCGAGCTCCATGACGCCGGTGGTGTAGGTGTTCTGGTAGTCCACGAGGACGACCGTCGAGTTCGCGAGGACGGCGGGGGTCTGGTCGAAGCCGTTGAGCTCGCGGAGCGTGGTGCGTGCCATGGGGTGTTTCCTCTCGCTTTTGAGTGTTTCCGGTCCGCCCTCCGGCGGCCACGACCAACGCTATGAGCAGTTGGCCGTGTCGGCAATGTCATGTAACCTGCAAATACCGACACAGGTCGTCAGGGAGGTCGGACATGATCGAGCGGCTCGTCGTCGTGGTGCTGTTCGACCGGATCGACCTGCTCGACGTCACCGGTCCTCCGGAGGTCTTCTCCCTGCTGCAGCGCGAGATGGACGAACCCACGGGGTACGAGGTTCTGCTGGCAGCAGAGACGATGGATCCGGTCACCACCGCGGCGGGCGTGCGGGTCCTGCCCGACGTCACCTTCGATGAGGTCGCGAACAGGGCCATTGACACGCTCGTCGTCCCCGGTGCGGTCGAGGTCGACGAGCAGCGCCGGATCACCGCCCTCGTCGATGCGGGCGTCGTCGAGAGGGTCAGGGAGCTGGCACCGCGGTCCCGGCGAGTCGCTTCGGTGTGCGTGGGCGCGCACGTCCTCGCTCGAGCCGGGCTCCTCGACGGCAAGCGGGCGACGACGCACTGGTCGACGGCGGCCCAGCTCGCGGCCGAGCACCCGGAGGTCGAGGTCGACCCCGACCCGATCTTCATCCGCGAGGGCAGCACGTGGACCGGTGCCGGGCTGACAGCCTGCCTCGACCTCGCCCTGGCGCTGGTCGCCGAGGACTTCGGACAGGAGTACGCGCTCAAGGTGGCGCGCCAGCTCGTGATGTACCTCAAGAGGCCGAGCGGGCAGAGCCAGTTCAGCGTCCCGCTCGAGACGGTGTCGGCCACCCGGCGCGTCGAGGAGCTCAAGCACCACATCGCCGAGCACGCCGCCGAACGGCTGACGGTGGCGGGCCTCGCCGAGCAGCTGCACATCAGTGACCGGCAGCTCACGCGGATCTTCAAGACAGAGCTGGGGACGACGCCGGCCGCGTACATCGAGTCCGCCCGGGTCGAGATCGCCCGCAACCGCCTCGAGGCCTCCGACGACACTCTCGAGAAGGTGGCGATCGCCTGCGGCTTCGGCACCGTCGACACCCTCAACCGAGCGTTCCGTCGTGTTCTCGGCGTCACGCCCGGCGAGTACCGGGAGCGGTTCCGGGTGCGGTCCTGACGCCCTCACACGTCCCTCCGGCGGAAGGCGACGATCGAGGGGACGAGGAAGGCCAGGGTCCAGCCGACGACGACGAGCCACTCGACCGGCGCGGGCGGCGCTCCCTCGGGGGCGGTCGCGTACCAGAGCGAGTAGGAGGCCATGTCGGGCAGCCAGTAGAGGTCCTGGCCCTGCAGCAGCGGGCTGACGATGAGCAGGCAGACGAGAAGGCCTGCCGCGGCCGGGACCGTCCGGCGCACGAGGAACCCGACCGCGGAGCTGAGGACGGGCCATGAGGGCCAGGTAGCCGGCCGCGCCGACCACGACTCGGACCGCGACGAGCGGGTCGACATCGCCGACCGAGGTGCCGGTGACGACGAGGACCGTGCCGATCGACACGGCCACCGTGACGAGGGACGCGACCAAGGCGAGCGGGAGCAGGGCCGCGACGCCCGCCAGACGCTGGGCGAGGCGGTCGGGTACCGCGACGAGGGTCGTGCAGACCTGGCCGCCGACGTACTCCGAGGTCGCGGCGATCACACCGAGGAGGAAGAAGCCGCACTGGGTCCAGCCGAATGGCGGCGACCCCGAAGTCGAGGACGTCGACCGACTTCTCGCCGAGCCGGGGCCTGGGAGGCGAAGGCCCAGGAGAGCACGACCATGAGGGCCAGAGTCCCGGAGAGGACGAGCCAGGTCGCGGGCAGGCTGACAAGCTTCGAGGCCTCTGCACGCACGGCGTCAGCGAATGCCCCGGGCACGGCTCCTCGCAGCGACGGCGCTCATGCGTCACGCCTCGAGAACACGACGCTGGCGACGACGAGGAGCGCCGCGACCCGGGCGGCCATGACGAGTCCGCCGGTCACCGGCGCGATCTCGACGCCGGTGCGGACAGTGGTGAACATGCGCATCCCCGCGAGGCCTGCTCGCCCGCGGCGGGGATGCCGCGGGCGAGCAGGTAGGTCACCGTCACCGCCGAGGAGTTCGCCACGAGGACGGCCATCGGAACGATCCCGTTGCGAGTGAGCACGGTCAGGCCAAAGGCGAGCAATGCCATGAGCACGCAGTAGAGGAGCGCGCCGCCGAGCCTGGCCAGCGCCTCGCCATCGAGAGCCGGCTCGGCGCTGCCGTGGAAGACGCGGCCGGTGACCTGGACCAGGGCGATCGCCACGACGGCGAGAGCCGCCGTCGCCATCGCGACGGCGACGACCTTGGCGACGAGCACCCTGACGCGCGAGGACGTGGCTGTCAGCGTCGTGGTGATCTGCCGGCCCCCGGCCGACTCCTCGCCCTCGGTGACGTACTCGCTGCCGATCGCGGTGACGCCGAGCATGATCGCGCCGAGCACGCCGACGGCCAGCTCGGAGAAGCCCGGTGTCCGGACCCGGCGCGGAGGTCAGTTCGGTGATCACGGCAATGCCGACGGGCACGACGATCCCGGCCGCCGCCGCAACCAACACGAACGGCAGGGAGACGAGCTTCGACAGCTCCGCGGCCAGCGCCCTCATCGCACGCCCCGGTCGCCGGTGAGCGAGAAGAAGGCGTCCTCGAGGCTCCGATGGGAGCCGGTGACCTCGTCCAGGGTGCCGTCGGCGACGATGCTCCCTTCGCAGATGACGACGACGTCGTCGACGGTCTCGGCGAGCTCGCCCATCAGGTGGGAGGAGAGCAGCACGGTTCGACCGGCCTCCGCCTGCTCGCGCAGGAAGAGACGGATCCAGCGGATGCCCTCCGGGTCGAGGCCGTTGACCGGCTCGTCGAGGAGTCCTGGCTGCGGAAACCTGTCCGATCGGGTGCACAGCCGTTACGAACTGCGGTTGTCCGACACCGCGATCTCGGACCGGGAGGTGCTGATTCGGCTGCGAGTCCGCCGGTTGTTCTGTGCGGGCAGCCCGTCCCAGATCAACGTGACCGGTTGCCCGCCCAGATGCTCCCGCAGGTCGGTGAGGAACTCGATTAGTGAGGCGGTGTTGTAGGCACCGTGTTTGGTCTGGAACACGAATGTGGCCTAGGCTGCGGTCGGGCTGATAGGCCAGCACGCTGGCCATCGACATCCGCTTCCAGGAGAACCGGTGGGTCAACACCGGCGTCTGGCCACGCGGCGCCCAGGTAGCCCCTCACCACCGGCAGCAGCGAGAACCCGCTTTCGTCCTGAAAGCAGATCACGGCTTCCCGGCGCGGCGATCTTGCCGACCGTGCCCTGGTAGGACACATAGCGCCGCCGCCGGCGGATCAGGCAGATCAAATCCAGTTCACGCATCAGCTTGAGCACGGTCTTCTTCGCGACCCGCCACCCGGCTTTACGCAGTTCGCGGTGCACGACGCGACGCCCGCGGCGCCTGTTGGCCTCGAAGGTCGTGATGATCGCCTCTTTGAGCTCTTCCTGCAAGGCCCGCAGTTTTCCCAGGTAAGCGACCTCCGCCTGGAGCCGGGCGTTCTCGCGCCGCAGCCGTTCCAGCTCGCCGACCTGGCCAGGCGTGCTATCTGATGCTCGTGGTGGCCTGCCTTTCGGCTTCGGGCGCAGTCCGTCCTCCTCGTCACGCCGATAGGTCCGAGCCCACGTCTTGAGCAAGGTCGGAGAGGACAGACCCAGCTCGGCGGCCAGCTCCGCGGCTGCCTCGCCTCCGAGGAAACGCCGAACCGCGTCGAGCTTGAACTCGAACGAGAACGACCGCTTGGTCGGCTTACTCACCAGCGCAAGCCTGCAATGGAGCTTCCACCGTTGAAACAGCCTCCGCACCGGCCAGCGCGCCACGCCCAGCGACTTCGCGGCGCGTTGTCACCCCAACCACGCTCTGGGGTCTGCGCCTGTACCTGGTGTGCACCCCAGCCGGGATGCCGATGCTGTGGGCGCTGGCCGATCCCAAGCTCGGCGAGCGCGAAGTACTGGCCGCGATGCTGGAGGTCGACGCCGAGACGATCAAGGACCGGCCGGTCTGCTGCTGATCAGCGACAAGGGTTTCGCCTCGAAGACCTTCGAACGGTCACTGTCCGAACAGGGCATCACGCTGCTGCGCCCGTCGCGTAAGAAGGAGGTCCTGCGAGCAGGCGATCCGATGCTCAAGAAAATCCGCTAACTCATCGAGTCGGTCAACGACACCCTGAAAGGCCAGCTGGACCTGGAACGACACGGCGCCCGCACGGCCGAGGGAGTCAGCGTGCGCGTCGCCCAGCGCGTGCTGGCCCTGGCCGCCGCGATCTGGCACAACTTCCGCACCGGCCAGCCAATCACTCGCTCACTCACCGCCTACGATCACTGATCGTATTCAGACTTACTCGTCGAGTGGTTAGCGCTCGTTTTTAGTAGGCCAGCTCCTCGATTGCGACGGCGGTCGACATGACCGGATGAGCCAGGCCATCGCCACCCGACCTTTGACCCGTAGGGCACACCGAAGAGACCGGCGTCGGCGAGGGTGTCGAACACATCCCAAAGGAAGCCGTCGACTTTTTCCTCGCCGTTGGCGACCCGGCGTGCGGCTGGCGCGACGATGTTCTCAGCGATCTTGTGGGTCCGTGAACGGACGTCAAGCACGCCGTCGGGAGATAGCAGGTCGTGGTACAGACGATCGGCCTGGCGCCTGCCGAGCAGTACTCACCGAGCACCACCACGGTTCTCATACTTCGGAATCTCCACGGTCGCCTCGCGCATCGCCCCGAGCAGATATTGGTTGGTCACGAGCGTTCAGCGGCGTGCGTGCGCGAAGGCCGGGGTGGCCTGGGCGCGCAGCCCCTCGACCGCGCGCAACGGGTCGTCGGTGCCGTAGACCGCCGAGCCCGCGACGAAACAGTCCACGCCCGCCTCGGCGGCCTGCTCGATCGTGTCGGCGTTGATCCCGCCGTCGATCTCCACGACCAGGTTCAGGTGTCCGGTGTCGACCATCTCGCGCGCCTTGCGGACCTTGTCCAGCACCTCGGCGATGAACTTCTGCCCGCCGAAACCGGGCTCGACCGACATCACCAGCAGCGTGTCGTAGTGCTTGAGCACCTCAGCGTAGGGCTCCAGCGGGGTGTTCGGCTTGACCGACAGCCCCGCCTTGGCCCCCGCCGCGCGCAGGTTCTTGGCCAGCATGACCGGGTCCTTGGCGGCCTCGGCGTGCACGGTGACGTTGTAGGCGCCGGCCTCGGCGTAACCGGGGGCCCAGCGGTCGGGGTGCTCGATCATCAGGTGGCAGTCGAGAGGGATGTCTGTGACCTTGAGCAGGGACTGCACCGTCGGCAGACCCAGGGTCAGGTTCGGCACGAAGTGCGCGTCCATGACGTCGACGTGCAACCAGTCGGCACGGTGGCCGGGCTCGCCGTTGACGGCGGCCACTTCGTCGGCTAGACGGGCGAAGTCGGCGGAGAGGATGGAGGGCGCGATCATCGGCTGGTTCGACACATGCCGGCGTGTAGAACTGTGGATCCCCGCCCCGTCCCGCGGAGCGGTGGGCTGGGCTGCCGGAGCACGTGGTGCCGGGTGCGGCGAACTCGACAACCCGAGGACGGAGCGAGTGCGCCGGACGTCGGAGTCCATAGCCTCAATCAACTGTGCGACTGAGTCGAAACGCTGTATCTCGCGCAACCGCTCGACGAAGTCGATCTGGACCCACTCACCGTAAAGATCCTCGTCGATGTCGAGGATGTGGGCCTCGACGGTGCGCTGGCGTCCAGAGAATGTAGGGTTTTTGCCAATCGAGATTGCGCTGGCCAGGCGACGACCTCGGTGGACCAACCAGCCCGCGTACACCCCGTCCGCTGGGACTGCGGCATGCTCGACGGTCTCGACGTTGGCTGTGGGATAGCCCAGTTCTCGCCCGCGCCGATCGCCACGCACGACCACGCCCTCTACGTGGTGAGGTCGTACTAGAGCCACAGCGGCGGCCATGCCTTCGCCCGTGTTGTCTCGACCATGCCACAGTTGCACCGCTAATCCTCCGTTTAATCAATTATCTAAACGACCTGCGACGTGAGCTGGCTTATTCGGGTGAGCTCTAGGGCTCTGTGCGATTCGCCTATCTGTATGTCCAGGGATGGAAAGCGCTAGAGCGGCTACCAGCGTAACCGCGGATGCGCACACGTATGCCCACGTCGGAAGCAGCGGCCATTGCCCGAGCATACCCAGTACCCCTTGAAGCGTCACACTCCACACAGACATGATGACCGCAAGCCATCCAGTGAACCGTGCGACACGCTGCTTGGCGAGACCGAGAAGAATCCAAAACATAATCCATAAAAACGACCAGTTAAGCCACACGACAGAGTCGACTGATCCGCCCAGACGGAAGTAGTTGATGCCGCTGAAAGTTACCGCCACGACCGCCACCCATAAGCAGTACCAACCAACCCCAACCGCGAAATACCCAGTGAGAGCATTTACGCCCACCCATAGAAATGTCAGAGCGAACAGCCACATGGGGGCTACTGATAGGGCCTTGTCCAGGGACGCGCCATCAGAACCGACTACTTGCGTGAGAAGATAAAATGGCGCGGCGCTCGCCAGTAGTCCAATGAATATGTTGACGACTGCAATACTCTTCCCATCAACCACTTCTAACACGGCTAGACCATTGAGCAGTAATGCCCCGCCGATCATCAACAAGACCGCGTATGCCATTGATCCTCAACCTCCATGAGCATTATTCTGGCGGTTTGAATACCGGGCAATAGGGCAACGGCCCCGACCTAGTAAGATCGTTTTCCGACCAAAGAACACGATTTACAGGTGGAGCCGTTGCGTTACCAGTCTACTACGGGGC